>CAZXTO010000274.1:0-4898 GCA_964643675.1 uncultured Planctomycetales bacterium | reverse complement strand
CCCGCTCTGATGCCGCGCCTGTTCTCCTTCGGCCTGGCCTACCTGATCTGGGTCCTGTTCGAGGAGCACCCGGAGTGGGCCGCGGCCCGGCCCGACCCGATCGGCCTGGTGGGGGTGATGGGGGTGTCGTGGATGTTCGGCCTGCGCTGGAGCCTGCCGCGGCAGCAGCCGCCGCGCGAGGCCGGGCCGGCCCTGTTCTTCCTCGGCCCGCTGATCCTGCACGCGGCCTTCCTCGGCGCCTTCGGCGGCATCCACCTGTGGGCTTCCTGGGAGCTGCCGGCGGCGCTGCTCTCCACCATCGGCCTGCTGCCCTATCTGGTGCTCCAGCACGGCTTCCGCCTCGGCGAGGCCTCGCTCTACGGCCTCGCCGAAGGCGAAGCCGCCGCCTTCGCCCAACGCCATGGCCTCGGCCTGCTGGTGGCGGTGCTGCCGCTCGCGGTGGTCAGCCAGCTGTGGGCCTGGGGCATGGCGCGGTTACCGGAGGACCCGGAGAGCTGGAGCCGCGGCCAGGAGCTGGCGGCGCTGGTGGTGGAGCTCGGCGCGCTGGCGCTGGTGCTGCCCTTGATCCTGCGCAGCATCCCGTTCCTGTTTGGCGCCAAGCCCGGCCTGCCGAAGCTGCAGCGCGCGGTGGACCAGTGGTGGCGCGGCCCCGGCCCGCCGCCGCAGGTGCTCGACTGGGACACCCAAGGGCTGCTGGCGAACGCGATCGCGGTCGGGCTCGGCGGTTGGCGCCGCATCCTGGTCAGCGAGCGGCTGCGCGAACGCCTCGAGGACCACCAGCTGGAGGCCGTCCTGGCGCACGAAGTGGCGCACCTCGAACGGCGGCACGCGGCGCCGCTGATCGCGGGAGGGGCGGGCGCGGTGCTGCTGGTGTTGAGCGCCCTCGAGTGGCTGCTGCCGGTGGCCGAGGGTGAGACCGGCAGCGCCTGGGGCCTGCTGGCGCTCGTCGCGGCGGCGCCGGTCTTCGTCCTGGTCAGCCGCCGCTTCGAACAGCAGGCCGACCTCGACGCGGTCGCGCGAGCGCCGGTCTACGCGGCTGGCCTGGTGGGGGCGCTGCAGAGCCTCGCGGGTGGCCAACGGCGGCTCGCCCTGCGTCACCCCGCGCTGCCGCGGCGGCTCGAGGAGATCCGCCTCTGCCTGCTGGATCCGGCCCGCGCCGAGGCCCACCACCGGCGCGCGGAGCGGGCCCGGCGGGCTTCCTGGGCGCTGCTCGCGGCGGGCCTGCTCGGGCTCCTGGCCGCAACCTTGGGCTAGGCTCTAAACCATTTCTGAGCATTAACTTGCGGCGGCCGTTCGGCCGCCTCCGGGCTTCCCCTCAAGGCTCCGCGCTGGTGAAATGGAGGGGCTGTTCCGGCGCCCTTTTTCCGCCCAGATGAGCGAGTCCCAGACCCCCCACCAAGAGCACATCGGCAACAGCCTGATCGAGCGCGAGATGCGTGAGTCGTACCTGACTTACGCCCTCTCCGTGATCCACGATCGGGCGCTGCCGGACGTGCGCGACGGCCTCAAGCCGTCCCAACGCCGCATCCTCGTCGCGATGAACGACCTGAACCTCAGGTCGAACGGCAAGTACCGCAAGTGCGCCAAGATCGCCGGTGACACCTCGGGTAACTACCACCCGCACGGCGAGTCGGTGATCTACCCGACCCTGGTGCGCATGGCGCAGCCCTTCCGGCTGCGCTCGCCGCTGGTCGACGGTCAGGGCAACTTCGGTTCGATCGACGGCGACCCGCCGGCGGCCATGCGTTACACCGAAGCGCGCATGGCGGCGGCCGCCGAGGAGATGCTGCTCGACCTCGACAAGGAGACGGTCGACAAGCGCACCAACTACGACGAGACGCGGCTCGAGCCGGTGGTGCTGCCGGGGCGCTTCCCCAACCTGCTGGTCAACGGCTCCGAGGGCATCGCGGTCGGCATGAGCACCGCGCTGCCGCCGCACAACCCGAACGAGGTCTTCGCCGCGATCCGCCTGGTGCTCGACGACCCGGAGTGCAGCGTCGCCGACATCATGGAGGTCATGCCGGGGCCGGACTTCCCGACCGGCGGCATCATCTGCGGCGCGGCCGGCATCGCCTCGGCCTTCGGCCAGGGGCAGGGCCGCATCATGCTGCGCGGGCGGATCCACCACGAGGAGCCGAAGAAGGGCCGCGAGCGCCTGGTCGTCACCGAGATCCCCTACGAGCGCGAGAAGTCCGCGATCATCGAGAAGATCGCCGACGCGGTGAAGGAAGGCCGCATCGAGGGCATCCACGACATCCGCGACGAGTCCGACCGCCAGGGCATGCGAATGGTGATCGAGCTCAAGCGCGACGCCGACCCGGCGGTGGTCGAGAACCTGCTCTACAAGCACTCGCCGCTGCAGACGACCTACTCGATCCGCAACACGGTGCTGATCGACGGCCAGCCGCGCCAGGTCGGGGTCAAGGAGCTGATCACCTCCTACCGCGACCACCGCTTCGAGGTCATCCGCCGCCGCACGAAGTTCCTGCTCGAGAAGGCCGAGCGGCGCCTGCACATCCTCCAGGGCCTGATGATCGCGATCCAGGCCATCGACGAGGTGGTGCAGATCATCAAGACCTCCAACGACACGCAGCACGCCAAGCTGCGCCTGGAGGAGACCTTCGACCTCAGCGAGATCCAGTCGCAGGCGATCGTCGACATGCGGCTGGGGCGCCTGACCGCGCTCGAGATCCACAAGCTGCAGGAGGAGATCGACGAACTCGAGAAGGACATCGCCTGGTACAAGCGGGTGCTGGCCGAGGACGAGCTGGTCCTCAACATGATCCGCGAGGACCTCGACGAGATGGAGGGCAAGTACTCCTCCAAGCGCCGCACCGAGATCGGCGCCTCGGTGCAGGACTTCCTGACCGAGGACCTGATCGCCGAGGACACCGTAGTGGTCACGATCAGCCGCAGCGGCGCGGTCAAGCGCACGCCGATCTCGACCTACCGCGCCCAGAGCCGCGGCGGCCGCGGCATCGCCGGGGGCAAGGCCAAGGAGGGCGACTCGCTGTCGCACCTGTTCGTGTGCTCGACGCACGACTTCCTGCTGATCATCACCGACCGCGGCAGGCTCTACTGGCTCAAGGTCTACCGCCTGCCGGACCTCGACCGCACCGCCCAGGGCCGCTCGATCCGCAACATGATCGAGGGCATCGCGCCGGACGAGGAGATCCGCTCGATCCAGTCGGCGCGCGACTTCACCGAGGCCAAGTACCTGCTGTTCGCGACCGCCGGCGGCAAGGTCAAGAAGACCGAGCTCACCGCCTACTCGCGGCCGCGCTCGGCCGGCATCATCGCCACTCGGCTTGACGAAGGCGACAAGCTGGTCGGCACCGCCTTCCTGAACGACGGCGACGAGGTCATGCTCTGCACCGCCGGCGGCCAGGTGGTGCGCTTCGTCGAGAGCGACGCCCGCGCCATGGGCCGCACCGCTGGCGGCGTGCGCGGCGCCGCGCTGAAGGAGGGCGACCGGGTGGTCGACCTGGTCACCGGCACCGAGGACGAGCTGCTGTTGCTGGCGAGCGTCAACGGCTACGGCAAGCGCACCCGCATCGGCGAGTTCCGGCTCACCAAGCGCGGCTCGCAGGGCGTGGTCGGCATCAAGACCACCGAGCGCAACGGCCGCGTCGTCAACGCGATCAACGCCAGCCGCTGCGACGACGTGCTGTTCGTCACCAAGAGCGGCATGATGGTGCGGACCCCGGTCGAGGAGATCTCGGTCCAGGGCCGGCCGACCCAGGGCGTACGCCTGGTCAACCTGAAGGACGGGGACCGCCTGCTGCGCATGGCCTCGGTGGTCCGCGACGAGGACGAGGAGGAGGCCGAGGCCTCCGCCGGAGCCGGCGACGCCGGCGAAGCCGAATAGAGGAAGCTGACATGTCCGAGACCGTCGAACGCATCCAGGCCGACATCAAGCAGGCCATGCGGGCCCGGGAGAAGGCCAAGCTCGAGACCTTGCGGCTGGCCGCCAACGAGCTCAAGAACGCCGGCATCGAGAAGAAGGGCAGCGAGGGCCTGACCGCCGAGGTCGCCTCGCCGGTCGATTACCTCGAGGAGGCCGAGGTCCTCAAGGTGCTGCAGAAGCTGCTCAAGCGCCGCCGCGAGGCCGCCAAGCAGTTCCAGGAGGGCGGCCGCGAGGACCTCGCCCAGCGTGAGCTGGACGAGGCCGCCGTGCTCGAGGGCTACCTCCCGCAGGGCCTGGACGCGGCCGAACTCGAGGGCCTGGTCCAGGCGGCCATCGCCGAGAGCGGCGCCAGCTCGATGAAGGAGATGGGCGCCGTGATGAAGCTCGTCATGGCCAAGGCCGGCGGCCGCGCCGACGGCGCCACCGTCTCGGCGGCGGTCCGGAAGCTGCTGTCATGAAGGGGCGCACCTTCCTCATGCTCGGGATCTGGCTGGCGCTGGTCCTGCTCGGCACCTTCTTCGTCATGCAGGCGGTGGCCCACCGCGCGGCGATGTTCCGCCAGGCCAGCGCCGCCGAGAAGCGCGCCGCCGAGGCGATCGAGACCCTGCAGACCCGCCTCAAGCAGCGCCTCACCGAGGCCATGCAGGAGGGCGGCCCCGCCGCCGCGATCCAGGTCTGCGCCGAGGCCGCCCAGCCCCTGACCTCGGAGGTCCAGGACGAGGTCGGCATCGAGATCCACCGCACCGCCCTCCGCGTGCGCAACCCCGCCAACCGCCCCGGCGAGTACGTGCAGGAGTGGATGAGCAAGGCCGCGGTCCAGAGCACCGCCGCCGCCGCCCTCGAGCCGGCCACCAAGATCGAGGAGTTCCTCGACGGTACCCGCCTGCTGCACTACTGGCAGCCCATCTACGTCGCCCCGCAGTGCCTCAGCTGCCACGGCAGCACCGAGCAGATCCCGCCCGAGGTCCACGAGCTACTGCGCGAGCGCTAC
>CAZXTO010000273.1:0-4903 GCA_964643675.1 uncultured Planctomycetales bacterium | reverse complement strand
CTCCTTGCCCTGCAGGGCGTAGACCCCGTGGCCGAGGAACTCGCCGGCGACGGCGAGGCGCAGGATCCACTCGAGCGCGCGCATGGCGACAGGATAGTGTCCGGCTAGGCTGGGAGCATGAGCGAGTCCTCGAACCGCCCCCGCCCCGGCAGCATCGGCTGGATCGACCTGACCGTGGAGGACGCCGCCTCGGTGCGCGACTTCTACGCCGCGGTGACCGGCTGGCAGTCCCAGGAGTTCGACATGGGCGGCTACTCCGACTTCGTGATGAGCCCGCCCGAACGCGAAGGACTGTGCGGCATCTGCCACGCGCGCCAGGGCAACGCCCAGCTGCCGGCGGCCTGGCTGATCTACATCGTGGTCGAGGACCTCGAGCAGGCCATGGCCGAGGCGGTGGAGCGCGGCGGCAGCGTGCTCAAGGAGGCCAGCGCCCAGGGCGACAACGGCCGCTACGCGGTCCTGAGCGACCCGGCCGGCGCCGCCTTCGCGCTCTATCAGTTCGCCTGAGCGGCCGGCAGGCCCGGCCGCGCCCGCTCAGCGCGAGATCAACGTGGGCTCGGCGCCTGGTCGAGCTGGGCGAGCAGGTCCTTGGCCTTGGCCAGCACCCGCTCGCTTCCGCGCAGCACCAGCGAGTTGGTGCGGGCGTCGGGCACGACGCGGAACCAGTCCAGGTGGGCGAGGCTGTCGGACAGGATCGCCGCCATCTCGTGGGCCACCGCGTGCTGCAGGCGCACGACCTCGACCTCGATCTCGACCGCCGGCGGGTCCGGATCGAAGTCGGCGCCGGGGTCGGCGTGGATCACGCAGGCGCCGAGGGGCAGGAGCAGCGCCAGGGCAGCCAGGCGCGGGAGCGGAAGCAGGGAGCGGAGGGACATCAGGGAGCTTCTTCGATCGGGGTCAGCAGCAGCGCGTCGAGGCCGAACATGTGCCGCGGCAGCGCCGCCTCATTCCGGCCCAGGATCTCGACCGTGAGGCGGTTTCCCGCCGCCTTCAGCTCGAACTCGCCGAGCGCGACCTCGGTGGTCTCGACCGATTGATGGTAGCGGTCCCAGTCTCCGGCCTCGGCGCCGTTCAGCGCCAGGCGCAGGAGGCCGTAGTCGTTGGCGCGGGTGAGGCGGGCGCTGACCGCGTAGCGGCCGGCGCCCGGGGCGTCGAAGCCGAGCTCCAGGCGGTCGCCGGGGGCGCCGTCGATCCACCACAGCTGACGCTCGTCGCTCCAGCCGAACTGGGCGAGGTCCTGGATCTCGGTGCGGCCCCCGCTGCAGGCGAGCACGGCGAAGTCCTCGCCCTCGAGCGCGCCGGGCACGCGGAAGACCTCGACCACGTCGCTGCGCTGCCGCGACAGCCGCCGCGCCGCCGCGGCCGGGTCGGGGGCGACGTTGTCGCTCGCGCCTGGACGCGCGTACCAGAAGCTGGCCGGCGCGTAGTCCATCCCCGTCCCGGCCCAGTGCCACAGCTCCATGTCGAACTGCAGCCGGCGGCGGAAGGGGATGCCGTCGAGGATCCGGTAGCGCGAGTTGGTGGAGGCGCCGACGCGCAGGTTGCCGGCGCCGTCGGGCTGGGCGTGCCAGGGGCTGCTGAAGGTCTCGGGGCGGCACCAGGCGTAGCCGTAGTAGTCCTCGGTGCCGGTGCCGAAGTGCGAGGGGAAGTCCTCGCCGTCGACCCAGATCTTCTCGTCGCCCTCGCCCCACCAGGCGTTGGCGCCGTTGAACAAGGACAGGGTGTCGCCGACGTAGACCCCGCGGCCCTCGGCGGTCAGGTAGTTGACGTCGAAGGCGCCCTGGCCGTCCATGCCCTTGCCGCCGCGGGTGTCGACCGCCGCGAGCTGGTGCCAGTCGGCGTGGAAGTGCATCGAGCGCAGGTCCCAGTTCCAGCGCCCGGCGATGGCGGTGCCGCGCACCGAGACCGGCTGCTCGGAGAGGTTGTGGAAGCGCAGCTCGGCGCCGCGGGCGAAGGGCATCGGCCAGGCGCAGAACAGGGTGTAGTCCTCCCCGACCCGCTGGCCGCGGGTCCAGAAGGTGGCGAACTCGCGCGGCGCCGGCCCGCTGCCGAAGAGCTCGCCGACCGGGCACCAGACCGTGGCCTCGCCGTCGAAGTGGAGCTCGAGCACGGTCGAGCGCAACGCCTGGCCGAGGTCGTCGGCGTCGAGCCGCAGCACCAGGTAACGGATCGCCTTCGGGCCCTCGAAGGAGATCCAGTCGCCGGAGCGGCCGGGAGGCAGCTCCTGGTCGAGCGGGGTGCCGCTCATCGGCCGCAGCTCGCCGTCCAGCACCAGCTCGCCGAGCATCGCGCCCACCCGTTCGATCAGGGCGGCGTGCTCCTCGAGGTCCCGCATGCGGAAGCTGCGCAGCTTCGCGCCGGACTCGTAGCGGCGGTAATTGATCTGGTAGTAGAGCGCCTCGCCTTCCTTGGCGCCGCGGTCGATCGGCGCCGCGGTGCTGTAGGTGATCTTGCAGCCCTCTGCGTAGGGGATCGGCAGGTAGAGGTTGTGGCCGCGGCGGGCGTAGTCGGTCTGGGGAGACACGGACTGGCTGAAGGGCGCGCCGACCAGGGCGCCGCCGCTGATCAGCTCGGCGATCGGCCCCTCGATCACCGGCTCCTCCGCGCCGTCGAGGTAGAAGCGCAAGGTGCCGTTGCTGAAGGGCCCGCCGCCGGGGCCGTGCCAGGTGGCCCAGAAGCGCACCACCGCGCCAGGGCCGTGGTCCTCCATCAGCACGTACTCCTTGGCGCCGTCGCGCTCCTCGACGCGCAGGAACTGGCTGCGGTCCCAGTTGGCGAACCACCCAGGCTGGTCCGGCGCCACCGAGTCCCGGTCGTAGCTCGAGGCCTGCACGCAGCGGTACTCCGGCTCCGGCCACCAGGCCACCGAGTCGCGGTTGGCCATCTCGAGCAGCAGCGACTCGAAGCTCACCTGCTGGGCGAAGGCGGGAGCAGGCGAGGCGAACAGCCCGAGGAGGGCGGCGAGAGCGGGCAGGAACCGAAGATGGCGCAGGGCCGGCATGGAGGGATCCTACCGGGTCACCGCACCTGAACCGGAGGACGGTGACTCCATCCCTCCGAGCGTCGACCGGGAGTCCGTTTGCAGAGCTGGACATCCGCTCCCATATTGGGTCATCCCCCCCCCGCGGCCCCACGCGCGGCCGCGATCCCCCTACCCCCACCCCCCGTTCCTTGATGAAGAAGACACTGCAATTGTCTGTTCGCACGACGGTCTCCATCGGAGGCTTCCTGATCCTCGGCGCCATGGTGCTCGCCGGCGGCGTGCAGGACCGCAACACCCGGCCGATCCCGCTCGGCATCTCGGGCGGCAACATCAACGACATGGACGGCTTCTACTGCTGCGGCGGCACGCTCGGCGCGCTGGTCGAAGACGCCTCAGGCACGCAGTACATCCTGTCCAACAACCACGTCATCGGCCGCAGCGGCCGCGCCTCGGTCGGCGACGACATCGTCCAGCCGGCGCTGCTCGACGTGAACTGCCAGAACATCCCGAGCGACGCGGTCGCCGACCTGACCAGCTGGGTCGAGCTCGACTACAACGGGACCAACACGGTCGACGGCGCGATCGCCGAAGTCCGCTCCGGCATGGTCGACGGTGGCGGCGCGATCCACACCATCGGCACCATCGGCACCGACATCGTCGCCCCCTCGGTGGGCCAGTCCGTGCAGAAGACCGGCCGCACCACCGGCCACACCACCGGCTCGGTCTCGACCCTGGACGCGACCGTCAACGTCAGCTACCCCACCAAGTGCGGCGGCCGGCGCGGCAAGACCGCGACCTTCGTCAACACCTTCTTCGTCACCCCGGCCAGCTTCTCGACCAGCGGCGACTCCGGCTCGCTGATCGTCGAGAACGTCGGCAACAGCCCGCGCGCAGTCGGCCTGCTGTTCGCCGGCAGCTCGAGCTACACCATCGCCAACCCGATGGACCACGTGCTCAACGCCTTCAACGTGTCGATGGTGGGCGGCGGCGGCCCGCCGGCCGGCTACGGCAGCATCGCCGGCTTCGTGCTCGATGCCAGCAACGGCGCCGGCATCGGCGGCGCCTCGATCTCGACCGGCAGCGGCCAGTCGGCGATCTCCAACGGCGACGGCAGCTACACGATCACCAACGTGCCCGAGGGCAACCAGGCGGTCACGGCCAGCGCCAGCGGCTACTCCCCGAGCAGCACCAACGCCAGCGTCACCGCCAACCAGACCACCAACCTGGACTTCGACCTCAGCGCGGTCTCGGGCGGCAGCGGCGTGAAGATCGACTGCGTGACCTACACCACCTCCGGCGGCAAGGGCGGCAACAAGAACCTGGTGATCACCCTGACCGCGGTCGATGACAACGGCTCGCCGGTCTCGGGCGCCAGCGTCTCGATCCAGCTCCTGCGGGGCGGCGCCAACGCCGGCACCGGCACCGCCGACACCGGCGCGGACGGCACCGTCAGCTTCCAGCTGCGCAACGCCGCCGACGACTGCTACGAGACCGTGGTCACCGACGTGGTCGCCGCCGGCCTCAGCTACGCCGGCATCGCCCCCGACAACGGCTTCCTCAAGGGCAGCGACAACACCCCGGACGCCGACTGCCTGGCCGGCTGGGACGACTGCGGCAGCAACGCCTTCAACAGCACCGCCGGCGGTCCGGGCCAGCACCAGGGCTTCGAGCCGGTGATCCGGATCAAGCGCCGCCACGAGGCCGCCCTCATGCAGCAGACCGGCGTGATCGCGGTCGGCGTCGGCGTCGAGCCGGGCGTGGGCGTCACCATCCAGGTCTTCACCGACCGCAACAAGGCCGCCTTCAACCCGGCCAGCATCCCCTCCGATCTCGAGGGCATCCCGGTCGAGGTGATCCCGACCGAGCCCTTCTCGATCGCCTGGTGATCCCACCAGGGCAGGGCTCCGGCCCCGTCGCCAC
>CAZXTO010000272.1:0-4985 GCA_964643675.1 uncultured Planctomycetales bacterium | reverse complement strand
CCCCCATCGGGATGAAGTCGTAGAAGTCGCCGCTGATCTCCTCGCAGGGAATGGTCTCGCCGGCGAGGTCGAGTCCCGGCAGCTGCGGCGCCGCCTCCGGCAGCAGGTCGCGCTGGACCTCGGCCGCCAGCTCCAGCTCCCGCTCGAGCCGCGCGCGCTCGGCCGCCGCGGCCAGCAGCTGGGCGTTCCTGACCGCCAGGGCCGCCTGCCGCCCGAGGGCCTGGAACAGGTCGCGGTCCTCGCCGGTGAAGGTCTTGTGCTGGACCCGGGAGTCGAGGTAGATCGCCCCCACCGCCTCGCCGCGCACCGCCAGCGGCGCGCACATCACCGAGCGCAGCTTCAGCTCGAACACGCTCTGGCCGGTCTCCAGGGCCTGCGAATCGCTGTCGATCTCGTGCAGGACCGGTTCGCCGCGTTCGAAGGCGCTGCGCACCACCGAGCTGGAGAAGGGGATCTCGTCGGTCTCGGCCGGCTGGCCGTCGGCCTTGCGGGCTCGCCGGGCGCTCAGGCCGCGGTCGGGATCCCCCAGCAGCACCAGCGCCCGCTCCGCCCCGCTCAGGTCCAGGCTGCGGGCGAGCAGGCGGTCTAGCACCTCGTCGAGGTCCAGGGTCGAGGCCAGATCGGCCAGGGCGTCGAGCAGGATCTGCTGGCGCTCGGCGGCGCGGGCGGCGGCGGCCGCCTCGTCCTTGCGGGAGGAGTTTCGGAACACGGGCGAGCCGGGGGCTTCGGCTAGACTGTCGCGAAGCTTAGCCCCGCGTCGACCGAGGCGGAGCACCCACGACATGAACATCGACCTCCAGCTCGCCGGCCGCTACGCGGTCCTCCGCCTCTCCGGTGACTTCGAGACCTACGCCGTCGGCGATTTCCTCGCCGCCGTCGAGCAGGTCCGGGAGCAGGACATCAGCCTGCTCGTCCTCAACCTGCGCAAGGTGAAGTTCATGAACTCCACCGCCATCGGCGCGGTGCTGCGGGCCCGCAAGGAGCTCAAGGCCGCCGGCGGCGGCCTGGCCGCCGCGCGCTCCTCCGCCTTCGTGCGCGAGGTGTTCGAGAAGCTCGGGCTCGACCAGGTGGTCCGCTTCCACGAGGACGAGGAGGAGGCCATCGAGGCGCTGCTCGAGCTCGTGCCGACCGAGCAGACCGAAGCGGTCCCGGCCGAAGGAGACGCGGCGCTGTTGTTCCGCTTCTACGCCCAGGACCAGGCCGATCTGTTCGGCCGCCGAGGCGTCGGCGCAGCCGAGATCAACCAGATCGAGGTCGAAGGTCTCAGCTTCCTGTGGGACGGCAGCAAGCGCGAGGCCGACGCCGAATGGACCGACCGCCTGTTCGCCGCCGGCACCGAGCTGGAGCTCAAGTTCCGGCTACCGCTCTACAGCCGCTCGACCTACTACGTCACCGACGCCAAGGTCCTCTCCGCCGAGTTCGACCAAGGCATGGTCAAGGTCCGCGCCGGCTTCGCTGGCTTGGATGACGAGGCCGCCCGCGCCGTGCGCCAGTACGTGGCCGACATGGCGGTGGTGCGCGACGAGGTGGAGCAGGCTCAGCGCAAGGGCTGAGCCGCTTCCTCTCCTTCCCCCTCGAGGGCAGAGCGCCAGCGCCCCTCGAGCAGCCGCAGGGGATCCTCGGCCTCGCCCTCGCGCTCGAGCGCGAACAGCTCGAGGGTGGCGGCGCGCATCTGGCGGAGGAAGCCGTCGGGGCCGTGGTGGCCGGCGTCCTCCAGACGGCGGAGCCACCGCTCCCCGCTCCCGTCCGGCTGGGAGACGATCCACTCGTAGAAGGACCAGCCCATCGCCACGTCGGCCTCGTTCAGCTCGCCGAGCTCGCGCAGGAGCAGGGTCGGCAGCGGCAGGGCGTTGCCGACGGCGAGTTCGCGCACGCGCGCGCGGAGCCCTTCCGGCCCGGTGCCCCAGCCATCCCGCGCAGCCCCGAAGCCGTAGCGGTTGGCGGACGGCGGGCCGACGCAGACCACGTGGCTGCGACCGCGCCGTTCCCACTCCACCCGCAGGCCGAGGGCCTCGCGCAGCCAATCGTGGCTGACCGGCCCGCCGTGCCCGACGTAGCGCAGCTCGGCGAGGGCGTGGCCCAAGCCATGCAACACCACGCTGTCGAGGTCGACCTCCTTGCCGTGGCGCCAATACTCGACGAAGTGGGGATCGAAGGGGCGATGGAAGACCAGGCCCCGCCCCCGCTGCGCCTGCTCGGCGTCGGGTCCCCAACCCTGACCGTAGTAGAGGACCAAGAATCCCTCGAAGGCGCCGTCCTGCTCCGGGCCGAAGAAGAACTCGAGGAAGGGCTCGGCCGGGATCGGATCCTCCTCCTCACCCAGCCAGGGGTCGACGTGCCGGAGGCGGAAGTCCTCCAGGGCGGCCTCCGCCTCCCCCAGCAGGCCCTCGACCCGGGCGAAGTCGAGCCGCTTGTCCGCCACGATCCGGAAGTGCCGGCTGGCGTACTGCTGGAGGAAGGTGCTGCCGCGGGTCAACTCCTGCTCGACCTCGGCCAACTCGGCCGGCTTCGGCTCCTTGCTGATGCTCTCGATGGCGACCCGCAGCCGATCCGCGACCAGCAGCTCCTGGTGACGACGCGCGTCCTTGGCCACGGCCTTGGCCAGAGCGTCGGCCTTCACGGCGTAGCCGGTCGATCGCAACCAGCGGTCGCAGCGATCGGCGAAGCGGAGCAGCTCCCGGTGGGCCTGCAACCACGACTCGCCGCCCCGCTCCAGGCGGTCGCGGCGATCCTGGGTCGCGGCCAGGGTCTCCATCCGCAGTCGGTACTCGGCGGCGAAGCTGGCGAAGCTCTCGGCTTCGAAGGCCGGCTCGAGGAAGCGCACCTCCTGGCCGCGCAGGACCAACAGCCTGCTCCGGCTCACCGGCACGCGGAGGCCCTTCTTCCAGCGATAAGGGAGCGCCTCCGGGTCGCGCGGATCGGCGAGGTAGAACTCGTAGCGCTGCTCCGAGTCGAGCCGGTAGCGGCCATCGGTCCGCTCCAGCGGCTGGACCGCCTCGACCAGGAGACCGCGACGACCGAGCAGCTCGATCATGCGGCTCTTGTGCTTGCGCTCGGCCTTCTCCGCGCGGAGCCCCAGGTGCAGGACCTGGCCGGGCAGCGCCGGCGTGAACGCGATCAAGCCGAGGATCAGGAACGGGATCACGCGCATGTCCGCAGCCTAGCAGGCCCTCAAGGCCTCCTCCTGGGGCGGGTAGTGGCATGCCACTCTCGTCGCGGCCCATTGCCCGTGGGAGCGCTCGATTCAAGTTCTAGCTTGAAGTCGTGAAGCACGCCCTCCTCGTTCTCGCCCTCCTGGCTGGAACTGCCGCGCACGCCGCGGGCCAGGAAACCTCCTGGAGCCACCGCGGAGTCGCCGGGGAGGCCTACGGGGCCGCTCTGGCCCCGGTTGGGGATTGGGATCGAGACGGGATCCCGGACTGGGCGGCCGGCGCGCCTTTCGGAGAGGATGATTCGGGGACGACCGGGGGGTACGTCCGCGTCCACTCCGGGAGGAGCGGCGCCGAGCTGCGCCGGATCCCGGGCCCGGCCGGTCAGGGGGCCTTCGGGGCCGCCCTGGCCGCGGCGGGTGATCTCGACTGGGATGGGGTGCCGGATCTCCTGATCGGCGCCCCGCGGGCGGAGGGCAACCAGCCCTCCGCCGGCTTGGCCCAGGCCTACTCGGGCGCCAGCGGCGAGCTGCTGCTCGAGTTCCGAGGCGGTGCGCCCTACTCCCGCTTCGGCGCCGCCGTGGCCGGGATCGGTGACGTCAACGGCGACGGCCGCCCCGACCTCCTGATCGGCGCCCCGGGCGACGCCAGCGGCGGCCGCGATTGCGGCTCCGTCGCGGTGTTCTCCGGCCTCGACGGCGGGCTGATCCACCTGCTCCAGGGCAGCGGCCCGATGGACCGCTTCGGCAGCTCGGCCTGCGGCGTCGGCGACCTCGACGGAGACGGCCACGACGACTTCGCCGTCGGCGCTCCCGGCGCGGGCCAGGACGAGCAGGGCAGCGTGGTCCTCTACTCCGGCGCCAGCGGCGCGATCCTGCGGGTCGAACACGGCGCCCGCCCGGGTGCCTCCTTCGGCGCCGCGCTCGCCTTCGCCGGCGACCTGGACGGCGACGGCTACGGCGACTGGGTGGCCGGCGCCCCGGCCGCGGGCAGCGGCAGCGCGACCGCCTTCTCCGGCCAACGCGGCACCCTGCTCCACCACCTCATGGGGCCGGCGCCCGGCTCGCGCTTCGGCGCCGCGGTCAGCGCCGCCGGAGACCTCGACGGCGATGGCTTCGATGACCTCGCCGTCGGCGCGCCCCGCGACGGCCTGGGCGGTCCGGAAGCCGGTTCGATGACCGCCTTCTCCGGCCAGGACGGCCGCGAGCTGGACCGCTGGCTGGGCGACCCTGGCGAACGCGCCGGCAGCGCGGCGGCCCCGCTCGACCCGACCCTGCGCCACCCCGGCTTCGTCTCCGCCGGCCGCGGCCGCAAGGACCTCGGGGTGGTGCGCCTGCGGCGCTGGAAGCCGCGCCGCTCCCCCGGTCCGGTCGCCGCGGCTCCCGTCGCCGCCGCCGCCTTCGCCAACTCGGGCGCCGGCTACTCCAGCAGCTCCACCGTCGTCACGACTCGCTTCTATTACTACTACTGGGCCTCGGGGTGCGGCCCGTGGTGGGGCTACTACGCTTCGCCCTGGACCTGGTGGTACTCCCCCTACCGTTGCTACTGGTGGGGACCGCCCCGGTATTGGTGGTGGGTGTGCTGGGATCCCTGCTACTCCTGCGGCTACGACCCCTGCTGCTGCAGCGGTTCCTGGAACTCCGGCAACGGCAACGGCTCGGGCAGCAACAACGGCGGCGGCGCGAATCCGCCGCCCAGCGGGCCCAACCGGGTCAGCCCTGGGCTGATCACCGGAGGATCGGGTTCGCTCGGCGGCGCCGGAGGCTCCGGCCTGACCGGGGGGGTGACCAGCCGGCCCGCGGTCAATCCGGCCGGAAGCCCCGCCGGCAGCCTCAG
>CAZXTO010000271.1:1941-5000 GCA_964643675.1 uncultured Planctomycetales bacterium | reverse complement strand
GACCTGGCTTGGCGCCGGCGGCCGAATTACCGAGGAGGGCTGAGCTGATGTCCGTCCTGACTTCCTCGCGCGCGCTGCTGTGCACGGCCCTGCTGGCGGGGGCCTGGGGATTCCCGGTGGAGCCGGCTTGGGCCCAGTCGGTTCAGGAGGAGGCGGCGCCCTGGAGCGAGGCCGTCGAACAGGCCCTGGAAGAGGCGCTCGCCCTGTCCGCCGCCGATCCCGCCTTCGCCGCCGCGGTCGAGGAGCTGTGGCGCCGCGCCTGCCTGGAGCGCGGCGAGGCGAAGAGCCTGGTGGCCGAGCTGGGGTCGCGCGCCGAGGCAGCGGCGGCCGAGGCTGGGGCCGCAGACGCCGGGGAGGGGGTGATCGCCGACCCTGCGCGGGCGCGGGCGCTCCGCGAGGTGCAGGCCTTGTTGATGCGGCGACGGGGCACCTTGAAGACCGCGCTCGAGGCGGTCGAAGCGCTGCTCGAAGAGCAAGCCAGCGCCCACTGGCAGCTCGAGAGAGCGCGCCTGCTCGACGCCACCGGCGACCGCGACGGAGCGCTGGCCGCCTACCAAGAGGCGCTGCCGGCCTTCGAGGGCGGAGCGCGCGAGGTCGAGCTGCGGCTGCGCATGGCCTTGCTCGGCATGGCCGAGGACGAAGAGGCCGAGACCGCGCTGGCCGACTTCGCCCGCCGCGACGAGGTCGACGCCGAGCTCAGCAACCGCGCCGCCGTGGTCCTGGCGCTGCTCGGCCGGCCGGAGGAGGCCATCGAGCTGTTCACGGTCGACGGCGAAGGCAGCGCCCGCTTCCGCAAGGAGATCCGGGTCGCCGAGTGGGCGCGCCGGGCCGAGGACGCCGCCTTGGCGCAGGACTGGGCGTGGAATGCGCGTAGCAGCGCGGTGCTCGACCGCGACCGTTACTACGCCCTGACCGTCCTGGTCGAGGCGCACCGGCTGGACGACAGCCTCAAGGCCCTGCTCGAGCGCTTCGCCGGCGCGGAGGAGCTCGATCAGCCCTCGCGCGAGGTCTGGATCGCCCTGCTGCGCGAGACCGGCCGCTACGACGAGGCCGCGGCGCTGTTCCGCGACGACGCCGAGGCGCAGGGCTTCCCGGTCGAGCAGCGACGCGAGCTGCTCGAGATGGACCGCGAAGCCGGCCGCGAGGAGGACATGGTGCGCAATTACCGCGCCCTGATCGCCAGCGACACCGACAGCGTGGTGTGGCCGGAGGGGCTGTCGCGCTACTTCCTCGAGAACGGCGACCCCGCGGCCGCGCGCGCCGCCTGGAGCACCTTCCTCGAGGCCAACGGCCCCGGCCTGACCCTGCTCGCCGGCGCCGAGGCGCTGATGGGCCTGGGCCAGGACGACCTCGCCATCGCCTGCGCTGAGCGCTGCATCGAGGAGGGGCCGAGCCGCTTCGCCGCCTACCTGTTCCTGTTCGACCTGCACCGCTTCCGCGGCGACCTGGCCGCCGCCGAGGCGGCCCTCGAGCGCATGGAGGCCGCCGCGCCGGCCGACGCCCCCGAGCGCATGCAGCTGGCCGAGTCCTTCGAGCGCATCGGCAACCTGCGCCGCGCGGTCGACGTGCTGGCCGCGCTGCGCGAGGCGCGCGGCGCCGCCGAGACCGGCGAGGACCTGGAGATGCGGCTGGCCTGGCTGCACTCCGAGGTCGGCGACGAGGAGATCGCGATGCAGCGCTGGCACGAGCTGTGGCTGCGCATCGAATCGGTGCCGCGCCGCCGCTACGTCGAGGACCGGATGATGGCGGTGGCCTCGCGGCTGGGCAAGCTGGCCGACCTGGCCATCGAGCTCGAGGGCAAGCTGGTCGCCGGCACCGCCAACGACCGCGAGAGCGGGCTGCTGGTGCGGCTCTACACCAAGGTGGGGGACCCGGTCTCGGCCACCGAGGTGATCGAGGAGCACCTCAAGCACAGCGGCGGTTCGGAGGTGGCGGCGCTGCAGGAGAAGGCCCGCGTCTTCCTGGCCTGCATCGACTACCACAACTACGAGAAGACGGTCCGGCGCCTGATCGAGATCGACCCGGAGGGTGAGGGCGACTACCTGCGCCAGATCGCGATGAGCATGCTCGAGCGGGGCAAGCCCGACCAGGCGCGCGGCGTGCTGACGCGGCTGGAGGAGCTCGGCGACAGCAGCGACAGCGCCGAGTTCGAGGCCGGCGTGCTGGCCCTGGCGGGCATGCGCGAGGAGGCCATCCGTGCCTACCGCCGCGGCCTGGCGGCCAAGCCCGACCGGATCGAGAGCTACCTGTTGATGGCCGACCTGATGCGCCAGCTCGGCGACCAGGCGCGCGCGATCGGCGTGTTCCAGCACCTTGCCGAGACGGCCGAGAAGGACGACCTGTTCACCATCGCCATCGACGGCCTGCTGAACATGGAGGCGCCGGCGCCGGTGCTGGACTGGGCGCGCCGCATCACCCTCGAGCGCCTGGCGCGGCGGCACGACAAGATGTACCTCTATCAGCTCATCGCCGACCTGGCGGAGCAGACCGACGACATGGAGGCGCGGCTGGCGGCGCTCGAGGGCTCGCTGCCGATCGCCGGCGACCGCCGCCCCTCGGTGGTGCGCGAGCTGATGGACCTGGCCCAGGGCGGCCGCTCCAACTTCGGCGGCCCCTCGCAGCCAAGCCAGCTCGAGCGTCACCTGGCCTACGGTCGGCGGCTGATCGGCCTCGGCCAGCTGGTGCCGCCGCAGGTCTACCTGGACCTCGGCAGCGCCTTCCTCCAGGCCGGCGACATCGAGGACGCGGTCAAGACCTTCCGCCTCGCGCGCGGCCTGCCGGACTTCATGCAGTTCCAGCGCGAGACCGCGGCCCTGTTCGAGGAGTCGCGCTACCTGCGCGAGGCGCTCGACACCTACCGCAAGGTGCTGATCGGCGACGCCGGCAGCGTCTCGCTGCTGGTCAAGGTCGGCGAGCTGCGCGAGCAGCTGGGCCGCGACGCCGAGGCCTGGGCGGTCTACCGACGCGCGGTGGAGCTGCTGCTGGCGCGGCGGCCGCTGACCTCGGGCAAGGAGGAGGAGGCCAGCGACGACCCCTACGCGCGCTGGTTCGCGCGCAAC
>CAZXTO010000271.1:0-1931 GCA_964643675.1 uncultured Planctomycetales bacterium | reverse complement strand
CCAGCCCGGCCCAGTTCGAGGAACTCGACGCGGTCCACCGCGAGCACTTCCGCGCCGAGCTGGCGGCGGTCGTCGACCTGCAGCGCGAGCAGGCCGAGCCGCTCCCCTTGGCGCGCTACCCGCGCCTGCTGCGGCGCGCCGCCTTCCTACGCCGCATGGCGCTGGCCTTCGGCGACCCGGCCCGGGCGGCGGTGGCCGACCTCGAGCTGCTGGCCGCCTTCCCGCACGATGAGGAGCTGCTCGAGCAGCTGGTGCGGCCGCGGGTGCGCAACGGCCTGATCGAGTCGGCCCGGCGCCTGATGGCGGCGAGCGGGCGCAGCGAAGCCCAGCTGCGCCGCCTGCGCTTCCTGGTCGGCGAGGGCGTGGAGCCGAGCGCCACCGACCTGGTGCCGGTGGACGAGGCCCTGCGCCTGTTCCTGCCGCTGCTCTCCGATGGGCGCGACGCCGACGTGCGCGAGTTGCTGCGCCGGGTCGACTACGCCAGCGCCAAGGACGAGGGCGCCGCCGGCATCGACTCCTTGTTCTCGGCCGCGCTGTTCCTCGACGACCCGGACCTGACCCTGTTCGTCGGCCGCAACTGGCTGCGGGTGTTGATGACCGGCTCCTCGCGCGCCTCCTCCTGGCAGCTGCAGCCGGTGCTCGACCGCTGCACCCTGGCGCTCGAGGGCGAGCACCTGCGCGGCCTCTACCAGTACTTCGTGTCGCTGATCCTGGAGAAGCCGGAGGAGCGCGGCGAGAGCCTGCGCTTGCTGCCGGACCTGCAGAAGCGGCTCGAGGAGCCGCTGATGGCCCCGGAGCAGGTCTCGGACCTGCTGGCCGAGAACGCCGACCGCATGGTCTACTACATCGGTCCGCTGCTCGAGCTGGTGCCGGAGGGCGAGCGGTCCAGCATCCTGTCGACGGTGTGGCCCGAGGTCTCCCCGACCATGCGCTGCTGGTTCCTGATCAGCCTGATCGAGGAGATGAAGGACCCGCTGTCCGAGGAGCTCGAGGCGCTGGTGCTGGAGTGGTGGGAGGAGGGCCTGGCCGACGCCGAGGAGTACCTCTCCTACCAGCTCGACAGCCTGGTCCAGGACCCGGTGTTGAAGCGGGCCGGCAGCACCGTGCGCGCCATGCTGGAGCGGTACCACGAGGCCGAACCCGAGCGCCTGCTGGTCCAGGCCCACCTGGCCAAGGTGCGGATGCGCACCGGCGAGGAGGAGGAGGGGCTCGCGCTGATCCTCGAGGCCTACTTCCAGCCCAAGGTGCAGGCGAACGAGGACCGCGACTCGTGGCAGGTGCGCCGCGTGGCCGAGAACGACTTCTTCCCCGACCACCCGGACCCCTTCTTCCAGCGCTTCGACGAGTGGGACGAGGAAGAAGGTCCGGAGCTGGACCGGACCGAGAGCCGGCTGCAGCTGGTGCGCCGGCTGGAGGACCCGGAGCGGCTGCTGCGCGAGACCCGCGCCGCGGTCGAGCGTCACCCCGACGAGATCTCCTTGCGCCAGCAATTGCGCTCGGCGCTGCGTGCCCAGGGGCGGACCGCCGAGGCCGATCAGGTCTTCGCCCAGCTGCTGGCGGACTTCCCCGAGGACCAGGACCTGGCGCGGTCGGAGCTGAGCAGCTGGTCCGGCCGTCGGCACCCGCTGCGCGCGGTCGCCGCCCTCGACCGCCTGCTGGAGCTGCGCGCGGCCGAGAGCGAGGGAGGGGAGGGAGTCGAAGAGGAGGTCGTGGAGCGAGTGGATCGCCGCGTCCTGCCCGCTAACATCCGCGCCCTCAAGGAAGCGGTGGACGAGGACCGGCTCGAGGACGCCCGGCTGCTGATGCGGCGCATGTGGCGCGACTACCCGAGCGAGCGCGACCGCCGCGTGATCTACTACGGCTCCAGCTCCAGGCTGCGGGCCTGGCCCCAGGACCAGGTCGAGCCCAGCGAGCAGGAGAAGGAGGAGGAG
>CAZXTO010000270.1:0-5033 GCA_964643675.1 uncultured Planctomycetales bacterium | reverse complement strand
AATTAAAGCGGTACGTGAGCTGGGTTCAGACCGTCGTGAGACAGGTCGGTCCCTATCCGGTGTGGCTGTTGGACGCTTGAGGAGGTCTTTCCCTAGTACGAGAGGATTGGGAAGGACGAAGCTCTGGTGCACCAGTTGTCTCGCTAGAGGCACAGCTGGGTAGCTAACTTCGGAACGGATAAGCGCTGAAAGCATCTAAGCGCGAAGCCTTCTCCAAGACAAGGCGTCCCCATCAGGGTCCTGGGAGACCACCAGGTTGATAGGCGGTAGCTGTAAGCATGGCAACATGTTCAGGCGAGCCGTACTAATAGCCCGATCGGCTTGATCCCCCCTCCGCTCACCGCTCCGGCGGTGGTCCGAGGGGACTGTAGAACCTCGATCCACGAAACCTCCTGCCCCTAAACACTCCCGGTGCCCATAGGTGGCTGGCCACACCCGTTCCCATTCCGAACACGGTCGTTAAGCAGCCATCGCCGATGATAGTGGTTCGTCCGCGAAAGTAGGTTAGTGCCGGGTTCTAAACAGAGACGCCGGAAGCCAATGGCTTCCGGCGTCTTTTTTTTTGTCCCTTCGGGATGGCCCGAGGGGGTGGGTTGGATCTCTCCCGCTGAACGGACTAGCGGTAGTTGCGGAGGACGCTCACCACCACGCCGCGTACCTCGAGCTCCTCGACGATCCGGGGCTCCAGGTTGGCGTTGGCCGGCTGGAGACGAAAGCGCCCGTCAGCTTCTTTGTAGAAGCGCTTCAGGGTTGCTTCTTCATTCTCCAGGATCGCGACCACGGTATCTCCTGGTTTCGGCTGGAGGTCCCGACGGACCAAGACGCAATCCCCGTCCTGGATGTGATCTTCGATCATCGAGTCGCCTCGGACCTCCAACATGTAGAGGTCGGCCGATTCGGGGAAGAACTCTGCCAGGTCCTTTTGTTCCGGCACTTCCACCGCTTCGATGGGCATGCCGGCGGCGATCCTGCCGAGGAGGGGGATGGAGGGGCGGACCCCATGGGAGGGGGTGGTCTTCCCCTTGGTCGCCCCTGCCTCTTCCTGCCGGTCTCGGATGGAGGCTCGTCCATCGTCGGTCAGGTCGAGGCCCCTGGAGGCGCCTGGCTCCAGGTTCTCGAGGAAGCCCTTCTGGATCAGGGCCTGGACGTGGCCATAGGCCGTGATCCGGTTCACTCCGAGGGTCTGGCCCAGCTCTTCCAGGGTCGGGGAGAGGCCGGTTTCCTGCTGGCTCCGGTCGATGGCCTGGAGGACTTGGTGCTGCCGGCGGGTCAGGGGACGCGGCATGCTCAGAGGAGGACCAAGGTGAAGATCAGGCAGGTGACCAGGAGGGAGGCTTCGAAGGCTTCCTTGCGAGTGCTGAGGGTGGTCGTCTTCATGGTTCTTGCAGATGTTGGGGGGCTCATCCCTTCTGCCCCTAAATGGGGCACTAACAGCTGCCTAATAGGGTATCGGCACACAAAACCCTAACAGGCCAGAAATCCGCCATTTCTTTCTTGGAGTCGCGGTCGTCTCGACTCCTTCCCTGGCTAGAATTCCGGGCCCATCATGCCCCCGGAAGCTCAAATTCACCCGCTTCGGCCGGCAGGCCCCTTGGAGCGGCTCGACGTGCCGGCTCGGAGTCTGCCCGTGTTCCGCTGCGACGTCCTGGTGGTCGGGAGCGGTGTGGCCGGGCTGGCGGCCGCCCTCAGCGCCGCGGACGCCGGCGCCCACGTGATGGTGCTCTGCAAGGGGCAACTGAGCGAGACCAATACCCGGTATGCGCAAGGCGGCATGGCGGCGGCCATCGGTGAGGGGGACCGCCCCGAGTTCCACGCCGGTGACACCATCAACGTGGGCGGTGGGCTCTCCGAGACCGACGTCGTCGAGGCGATCTGCAACGCCGGTTCGGACGCGGTCGACTGGCTGCTCCGTCACGGGATGCGGATGGATCGGAATCCCTCTGGGGGTATCGCCCTATCCCGTGAAGGGGGCCACAACATCCCCCGGATCCTCCACAGCGACGGCACCGCTACCGGGTTGGAGATCCAGCGCGTGCTCGGGCTCTCGACCCGCTCCCATGAGCGCATCGACATCTACGAGCACGCCACCGTGGTGGATCTCCTCAAGGACGCCGAAGGACGGGTCGGCGGCGCCGCCGCCCTGATGAGCCGCACCGCCCTGGACCCGGCCCAGCCGGTGTTCTTCGAGGCGGAGAGCGTCGTGCTCGCGACTGGCGGCGGCGGGCAGATCTTCCGGGAGACCACCAATCCTGACCTGGCGACCGGGGACGGCCTGGCGATGGCCTTGCGCGCCGGCGCGGAGCTGCAGGACCTGGAGTTCGTCCAGTTCCACCCGACCATCCTCTACCTGGCCGGCGCGGCGCGCTTCCTCATCAGCGAGGTCACCCGCGGGGCCGGCGCGCGCTTGATCGACCGCGACGGTCACGCCTTCATGGCCGACCAGCACCCCGCTGCTGAACTCGCCCCGCGCGACGTGGTCAGCCGGGCGATCTTCCGGCGCATCATCGAGACCGGGGACACCCACGTCTACCTGGATCTGAGCAGCGTCCACGACGCGGACCGCCGCTTCTCCTCCTTGGCCCGGATCGGGCGGGAGTTCGGCATCGACATCGCGCGCGAGCCGATCCCGGTGCGGCCGGCGGTTCATTACTTCATCGGTGGCGTGGCCGCCGACCTGGACGGCCGGACCAACGTCGAAGGATTGTGGGCCGCGGGCGAATGCGCCTCGACGGGGTTCCACGGCGCCAACCGGATGGGGTCCAACAGCCTGCTCGAGGGGGTCGTGCAGGGGCGCCTGACCGGGATCGCGGCGGCGGCCTCCGAGCCTCGACCGCATCGGCGCTTCCTCTTGCCGCGGCCGGTCTCCGCGGCCTCCAGCTCCGGCGCGGAGCTCAGCCTGGCCGATATGACCTACTCCCTGAAGTCGCTGATGTGGCGGCAGGCAGGGATCGAGCGCGACCGGCAGGGCCTCGAGGACGCCCTCAGCCGCCTGGAGCGGTGGGAGGCCTACCTGGCCGACCTGGGGCCCTTCACCCGCCAGGGAGTCGAGGTCGTCAACATGGTCCAGGTCGCCCACCTGATCGCCCTCAGCGCCGCTTACCGCACCGAGTCTCGCGGCGCCCACTTCCGCAGCGACTTCCCTGCGCCGGACGGCGCCTGGCAGTGCCACTCGCGGGTCCGCTGGCAGGAGGGCGGCCTGTGCCTCGGGACCGCCCCGGTCGCCTCGCCCTCCGCGGTCCAGGATGGCCTCCCGGCGGAGTGACCCTTCTCTTCCTCCTTTCGCCTCCCTCCGCGAGGGAACGCGTCGTGCCCGGCCTGCCCCGAGGCAGCGCCTTCGCGCGAGCGCGGCCCCGCCGCTCAGGAGCGCGTCGCTCCCTGCCTTCGATCTGAGTCCCGCCCCTTGAGCCACCAGCCGGAATCCACCGAGACCCCTCTCGAGAGGGTCATCGTCGCCACCCTCATCCTGCCGGGCAGCGAAGCCGGCCGCGCCGAGGACCCCTTGGAGGAGATCTCCGGCTTGGTCGACGCCGCCGGCGCCGAGGTGGTCGGCGGCCTGACCCAGCGTTTGGCGCGGCCGCATCCCCGGACCGCCTTCGGCAAGGGCAAGGTCGAGGAGATCGGCGAACTGGCGCGCGAACGCGGCGCCGCCCTGCTGGCGGTCGATTTCGACCTCTCGCCGGGGCAGGGCCGCAACCTGGAGAAGGACCTGGACCTCCGGGTGGTGGACCGCACCGAGCTGATCCTGGACATCTTCGCCAGCCGGGCCCGGACCCGGCAGGCCAAGCTGCAGGTGGAGCTCGCGCAGGCGGAGTACATGCGTCCGCGCCTGACCCGCCTGTGGACCCACCTCGAGCGCACCGAGGGGGCGATCGGGACCCGCGGGCCGGGTGAGACCCAGCTCGAGACCGACCGGCGCCTGGTCAACCGCAAGATCGCGGACCTGAAGCAGCGCCTCGCCGAGATCGAGGATCGCAGCCGGCGCCAGGCGGAGTCCCGGACCGACACCAGCACCGTCTCCCTGGTCGGGTACACCAACGCCGGCAAGTCCTCGCTCATGAAGGCGCTCACCGGCGCCGACGTCTACATCGCGGACCAGCTGTTCGCCACCCTGGACACCCGGGTCCGCCGCTGGGACCTCGCCGGCGGCCGGAACGTCCTGCTCGCCGACACGGTCGGGTTCGTCCGCGATCTGCCGCACCACCTGGTGGCCTCCTTCCACGCCACCCTCGAGGAGACCTTGCACGCGGATCTGCTGCTCCACGTCTGCGACGCCACCGACGGGGATCTCGAGGTCCACCTGCGGGCGGTGGAGGAGGTGCTGGCGAGCCTCGGCGGTCAAGAGATCCCCAGCTTGCAGATCCTCAACAAGATCGACCTGGTACCGCCGCTCGAGCGGGAACTCCTGTGCCGCCGCTTCCCGGACGCGGTGCCGGTGTCGGCGGTCTCCGGCGCGGGCCTGCCCGATCTCCAGGCGGCGGTGGAGGCGGTCCTGGACAGCTGGTCCTTGCGCCTGCGCCTGGTCGTGCCAGCCTCAGCCGGCCGCTTGGTGGCCGAGATCCGCCGCCACGGCCGGATCGAGGAGGAGCACTACGAAGGGACGGAGTGGACGGCCACCGTCGTGCTCTTGCCGCGGACCTGGGGCCCGCTACGGATCGACCTGGAGCGCCAGGGCGGCCGCTTCGAGCCGGTGCGCGGCGGATTCTGAGCGCTGGCAGACTCAGGCGCCGCTGGGCGGCTCCGGCGCCGGGAAGCCAGGCACCACGGGGAGGGCGATGGACTGGCCGATCTCGAGCGAGCCGGCGTCCTCGAGTCGGTTGGCGGTGGCCACCGCGTCGACCAGGTCCTCGGTGGCGGTCCCGTAAGCGCGGCGGACGATCGAGTAGAGGGTGTCGCCGCGGACCACGGTATGGCGCAAGGAGGAATCGGCCGGGGCGGGCGGCGTCGGGGGCGGCTCCGGGGTCGGCGGGTCCACGGGCGGGGTCGAGGGGGCGGGAGCCGCAAGGCCGTCCTCGCCGGCGCGGTCGTCGCCGGAG
>CAZXTO010000269.1:0-5037 GCA_964643675.1 uncultured Planctomycetales bacterium | reverse complement strand
GGTCGTGGCGGGCGCGACCGGCGAGCTGGTCGAGCTCGCGCCGCAGCGGTTGCCAGCCGGAGGCGCTCACGGGGTCTCCTCCGGGTCGTGGTGGAGCTGCGCCGCCTGCACGACCTCGCCGGTCCAGGCGTTGTGCAGGTAGGCGACGATGCTGACCTGCTGCGGGTCGATCGCGGTCGACATCATCACCGTCTGGCCGCGGCCCTCGGCGACGGCCTCCTGCAGCCAGGCCTCCTGCCGCTCGCGCAGCTCGGCCAGCGCCTGCTCGAAGGGGAACTCCATCTGGCCGTCGACCAGCTCCAGGCGCGCGCCGCGGATGCTCTCGGTCAAGGACGCGCGGGCCAGGTTGCGGTGGATCACCACCTGCGACTTGCCAGGGAACAGCACGCCGCGCTCGGCCAGCACCACGCACAGGCGGAGGTCCTCGGCGCCTTCCTCCGGTCCCGCCACGGTCACGCTGCCGCTTACGACTCCCTCTTCCACGCCGTAGTCGATCGCCAGCTCCCACGGGGTGGCCTCGGCCAGGGCCTCGTAGGCGGTGGACTTCAGGCGCCGGTAGATCGCCTCCCGGTCACGCAGCCGGCCGGCGCCGGGGCCGGCGCGGGTGCCGTTGAAGAGGTGCACGGTCGGCCCGTAGACCTGCCGCAGGTCGGCGACGTCGAGGCCGTAGGGCGACACCAGGGGCTCGAGCCCCGGCTGCTCCAGGTGGTAGGAGAGGAAGGCGGCGTGGCCATCGCGGAAGTGGCTGATCAGGCCTTCGTTGGCCAGCGCGCCGGCCTGGGCGAAGCGTTCGAAGTGGCCGTTGGTGAAGAACTCGACCAGCACCACCCGGTTGGTCTCGGTCTCCGGATCGGGTTCGTAGCGGGCGGCGGCGCCGAAGTTGAGCACCTTGCCCTCGATCATGCGCTCGATCAATTCGACCGAGAAGGGCTCCCCGTCGTCGAGCTGCGGCTGCACCCGCTGCAAGCCCTCGATCGCCTGCGGCCCGCTCTCGGCCACGATCGCGGCCTGCACGTAGCGCGAGAAGGCGCGCCGCCAGCGGCCCTGGCGCTCGTAGTAGCGGCCCAGGTTGAGGTTGATCATGCCGTCCTCGGGCAAGCCGAAGGCGGCCGACAACAAGTGCTTCCAGGCCTGCTGGTCACGACCGTCCTCGAGGTGGACTTCGCCCAGCTTGGAGTGGATCTTGTGGGCCGAATCCGGGTAGCGGTCCTTGCGCGCGGCGTCGAGGCCGAGCTCGCCGGCGACGATCACGTACTCCGGCCAGCCGTCCTCGCCGAGCTGCTTCATGCGGTCGAGGGCCGCGGTGGCGCGCAGGTCTTCGGCCATCGCCCGGTCGGCCCACGCGAGGGCCTTGCGGACCTGCTCGGCCGGCGCCGCCTCGTCCAGCCGGAGATCGATCAGCAAGCTGGCGGCTTCGCCGGCGAGGCGGGCGCCGGGGTAGGCCTCGAGGAAGGCCTCGACCGCCGCGGGGTCCTCGTCGACCATGGCGCGGAAGTAGGCCAGGTCGTCTTCGGGGAAGGAAGGCGGCGCGCTGGGAGTGAGCCGGACCCAGCGGTTGACGCGGTCGATCTCGACCCGGAAGTGCTCGAACAGGTTGAGGCCGAAGCTGCCGAAGATCCCGTTCGGGTGCGAGAGGATGACCTCCTCCGGCCGGAAGGCGACGAATTCGGACAGGTCGAAGCTGCCGAGCTCGACCGGCCCCACGTCGCCGGCCGGGTGCCCGAGCCGGTCGGCCAGCTCGGCGTCGATCAGGCTGTCGTAGCGCGAGCCGCCGAGGGCGAGGGCGGTGGCGCCGCGACCGGCGTGCCGCACCGGCAGCCAGACCAGGTCGTTGCGCAGGGTGACCGGCAGGGTGACGCTGCCCTCGATCTGGGGCGGGTCGCCGCCGGCCAGCTCCGCCGCCGGGCGGAACTCGAGGAAACCGCGCGCCAGGTCGAAGACCAGGTGCCAGTCCTTCAGCACCTCGGCGCCGATGGTGCCGACGACGGCGTTCTCCCCCATCTCGTGGGAGTGGTACTTGGTGAAGTCGTCGAGCAGGTCCTCGTCGCCGTGCTCCCGCTTCGGCACGTCGACGTGGAAGTCCGGGAAGTGGATCCGGACCGGGGTCGGCTGGCCGTCGGCCGACTCGGTCTGGAGCGGGGCGGCGGCCCGGTTGTGGAGCTGGAGCCCGCAGGGAGTGTCCAGGTCCAGGAACAGGTTGGCCGGGACCCGACGCGCCGGCGTGCTGAGGTCGCACTCGACCAGCAGCCGGCCAGCCACCACCCGCACCGGGACGCGGCCGCCATCCTGGGCGGCGAGCGGAACCCCGGCGAGCAGGGCCGCGAACAGCAACAGGATCAGGAACGGGGGGCGCAGCAAGGATGCGGGGAGGCTGAGCGGAAGCGGAGCCTGCCGGCTGGACCGGCAGGCTCGCGGGGGTGGACCAGGCGTCCGCGGACCGAGCTTAGAACTCCTCCTGGCTCCGGTTGCGGGGTACGCCCTGGATTTCGCCGAAAGCCCAGTTGTCCTCGGACATGGCGATCTCGATCTTCATGCTTGCCGGCACGCTCACGGCGACCGGAACGAAGCCCTGACCTCAGCAGGAGCCAGGGAACATCGCCCTGGCTACCTCCTGCTCGGTGGTCTTGTCGGTGACGGTGAACACCGGCGACTTGCCGACCGGCCACCACTTGGTGTACTCCTCGCCGCCGTCGCCGAAGTACCAGACCTGATCCGGCGCGAAGGCGAGCTGGTCGCCCTGGCGCTGGAAGGCGAACTCGGCCCGCACCGGGCCGCCCCACTCGAAGACGGCCTCGCCGCCCGCGGGGACTTCGATCACCGGAGAGCCGCCCGGGCCGACGGCCACGGCCATCGTGGCCATGCCGATCTTGCCCGAGTCGAGCCGGTAGCGGCCAGCGGGGACCGTGGCCGGGGCGTCGGCCCGGCCGAGGTCGAAGCTGTGCTTGCCGTCGAGGCTGCGGACCACGGCGGAGAGGATCTTGCCCTCGCCGTCGAAGCCCTGGCTCACGCTGAGTTGGCCGGTCTCGCCGTCGAAGGGCGTGAGCCGGACCGAGTCGCCGGCGGGGTCGGCCTCGAGCTGCAGCAGCTCTTCGCCGAGCACCACGCTCTCACCGAGCCAGGTGGCGATCTTGCCGCGGCCGACCAGGATCGCGTCCTGCCCGACCTCGCCGTAGACGCCGTCGGCGTCCATGTCGATCAGGGCGATGCGGCGACCGTCCAGGGTGCCGACCATGGCGCCGCTGGCGGCGTAGGCCCAGCCGTTCATGCCCTGCTGGAGGCGCGCGGCGTAGCGGAAGCCGTCGGCGCCGCGCAGCAGCACCGAAGCCTCCTCGCCTTGGAGGTCGACGTCGGGCGCGCCGTCGCCGTCGAGGTCGAGCCGCAGCTTGGTTCCCTCCAGGGTGGCGGCGAAGAAGCGGGCGCCGTCCTGGAGGCGGATCCCCTCGCCGACCGGCTCGAAACGCTCTTCGGGGAGTTCGATATCCCAATTGCGATAGCGCTTGTGGGTCAGGGGGACGACGTCCTCGCCCGGCGCGTGGCTGGGGAGGACGACTCCTGACCAGAGGAGGAGACTGCCGATCATGGAAACTCCGGGTTGGGTGGACGGTCCACGCCCGATTCGGGAGACCTCGCGGACCCACCGGCCAGCTTAACAATGGAAGGGTGGCCGGAGACCCGAAAAGGCCGGGAGGAGGATGAGACGCCGGCCAGCAGGAAAAAACCGCCCGATTTTCGCTGTAGCTTTCCGGTCCCAAAACCACCCGGATCCTGATAAATCCTTGCTCGGTCGGGGTTTGCGCCAGCAGGCAGCGCTGGATTCCGGGTCCAGCCTTGGCGATGTTCCGTCAGTTCCCCTCGGACTTGAGTCAATTCTAGGGATATTCTTTCCGGACCCCCTGGACCTCCATCCCCCGGAACCCCACCCCATGAGTCACCGCAAGACCCTTTGCCTGCTGGCCTTGGCCGCCGCTCCCGGCAGCCTGTTGGCCCAAAACGTCTACCTCACCGAAGATTTCAACGCTGGCCTGATGCCTCCCACCGGTTGGGTGGAGGGCAACAACGGCAATAGCCTCGGCTGGGAGATCGAGTATTCCGGAGGCGGGGTGCTGAACTCCTCCGACCACGCCTTCCACGACGACTTCACGGGGTACAACGACAACTACCTGATGTCGCCGCAGGTGGACCTCACCTCGGCCACCCAGGTCTATGCCTGGTGCGAGCAGGGCATCACCTTCGCCAGCTGGCGCGACCACCACTACGTCGACGTCTCCCTGGACAACGGCGTCACCTTCGTGAACCTCGTGGACGACCTGTCCGCCGACGGTTGGTCCCACCTGAACGTGGACCTCGGCGCCTACGCCGGCACCAACGGCGTCAACATCGCCTACCGCTACACCGGCGACTACGCCTCCGAGTGGGAGCTCGACAACGTCGTCATCGACGACGTCGGCGCGCCGCCCCCGCCGCCCGCCTGGCCGAACCTGCCGACCGCCTTCCAGTCCGCCAACGGCTACAGCGACGACTTCGAGAGCTACGCCGGCGTGGTGCCCTCGCACATGGCCACCAACGCCCTCGACGCCGGCTCCGGCCTGCCCGACCTGGAGGCCTGGTGCTCGATCGACGGCGGCTCGGGCTACGGCGCCAACAGCGGCGCCTACTGCCTCGAGATGGGCCTCGACCCGCTCAGCAACAACTACCACGACGTCCGCAACGGCCTGATCATCGGTCTGAACGGCGCCGGCGTCGCCGGCCTGCTCGCCGACTTCGCCTACATCGACCACGGCGAAGAGACCGACACCTGGGACGGTGTCTGGGTCTCCGATGACGGCCTGGTCTGGAACCAGGCCTCGGGTAGCTGGGTCGGCACCGCGGGCGCCTGGTCTAGCCACGCCCAGGTCGACCTGGCCGCCTCCGGCGCCGCCATGTCCGGCGACTTCTACCTGCTGTTCGCGCAGGACGACAACTTCCCCTACGGCTACCTGGACGGCATCGGCGTCGACGACATCAGCGTCGCCGTCCCGGCTCCCCCGGGTCCGACCC
>CAZXTO010000268.1:0-5072 GCA_964643675.1 uncultured Planctomycetales bacterium | reverse complement strand
CCGCACCGCCCCCGGGCCGGCCACCAAGAAAAGAGATGTCTGACCCCGAATTAGCGGCGCAGCACCTCGGCGACGCAGCAGGTGAGCTTCTTGGCGCAGGGGATGTGCAGGAACTCGTTGGGGCCGTGGGCGTTGGACTTCGGGCCGAGGACGCCGGTGATCAGGAACTGCGCTTCGGGGAAGCGCTCACCGAGCATGCCCATGAAGGGGATCGAGCCGCCCTCGCCCATGTAGACCGGAGTGTTGCCGAAGTAGGTACTCGAGGCCCGGTCCACGGCCTCGGCCAGCCACGGGGCCAGCGGCGGCGCCTCCCACCCGTTGGCGCCCTTCTCGGGGTGGAAGCTGACCCGGGCACCGTAGGGCGGATCGGTCTCGAAGGCCTCCTTGACCTGGGCGGTCGCGGCCTTCCAGTCGGCGGTCGGCGGCAGCCGGAAGCTCAGCTTCACCGCCGTGACGGGGCGCAGCACGTTGCCGGCGTCCTCCAGCGCGGGCATGCCGCCGGCGCCGGTCACCGACAGCGTCGGCCGCCAGGTCTTGGCCAGGATCTGCTCGGTCGGATCGACCACCATCGGCTGGGCCCCCTCCAGGAAGGGGTACATGTCCTGGACCTTCCCGCCCAGGGCGTCGGCCGCCACCCCGGCCTGCTCCCGCCGCGCCTCCGGGATCTCGACGTGGAAGCGGTCGAGCAGGATCTGACCATTCGAGGAGTCCTCGACCCGGTCGAGCAGCTGGCGCAGCACCCGGAAGGTCGAAGGCACCAGCCCGCTGGCGCCACCGGAGTGGACCCCTTCGCTGAGGATCTCGACGCGCAGGTCACCCGCCACCATGCCGCGCAGCGAGGTGGTGCTCCACAGCCGCTCGTAGTCGCCGGCGCCCGAGTCCAGACACACCACCAGGCTGACCTGGCCGATGCGCTCGGCCAGCTCGTCGATGTAGTACGGCAGGTCGACGCTGCCGCTCTCCTCGCAACCCTCGATCAGGACCACGCAGCGCGGGTGCCGACCACCCTGCTTCTGCAGCCCCTCGATCGCGGCCAGGGAGGCGAACACCGCGTAGCCGTCGTCGGCCCCGCCGCGACCGTAGAGCAGGTCGCCCTCGCGCTTCGGCTCCCACGGGCCCAGGTCCTCGCGCCAGCCCACCATCTCGGGTTGCTTGTCGAGGTGGCCGTAGAGCATCACGGTCTCCTCGCCCTCACCCGGCACCTCCAGGTAGAGCAGCGGGGTGCGGCCTTCGGGCTGCAGCAGCTCCACCTTCAGGCCGGGGATGTCGCGCGCGCGGCACCACGCCTCGGCCTGCTCGAAGGCCTGGTCGAGGAAGCCGTTCCGCTTCCAGTCCTTGTCGAACAACGGCGACTTGGCGGGGATCCGGATGTACTCCGTGATCTCGGGCAGGATCTCCTGCTCCCAGACCCGGTCGACCCACGCGGCCAGCGCCTGGGCATCGAGGGCAGTTTCGCTTCCTTGCATCCCCCTCAGGATAGCGACCGCCTTCGAGCGGAATCGGGCGCTGATACGATGCCGCGATGGCTGCACCCGGACCCGGCGCCGCACACTCCTCCGGCAAGGGCTGCCTCCTCTGGGGCAGCATCGGCGTGGTCTTCCTGCTCATCGTGGCGGGCGCCTTCTTCTTCTGGCTGTCCACCAACTCCACCCAGGACCCGGCCGAGGCCCGCGCCTGGGCCGCCGAGATGATCGAGCTGGACTTCCCGCCGGAAGCCCCGGCTTCCAGCGCGCTGCGCCTCAACAACGTGACCCTGGTCTTCGGCAGCCTCGACGTCGAGGACCCGGAGCGGCTCAGTTTCACGGTCGTCGGATCGACCAACGAAGAGCGCTTCGAGTACGCCCAGCTGTCCCGCTTCAACGAGGAGCAAGAGGAAGGCGAGGTCCAGATCCTGCAGCGTCAGGACACCAGCTTCCAGGTCCGCGGCGAGGAGGTGCCGACCCTCCACGTGCGCTACGACGACGGCAACACCGACTACTCCCTGCTGCTGGACGGCAAGGAGACCGCCGAGGGCCTGCGCTGGCAGATCATGCTGATCTTCAAGGGGCCGCCCGATCAGAACACCCCCGAGTGGGTCCAGTCGGTGCTCAACTCGGTGAAGTAGGCGCTCTCGGCCCGCGCTACTTCTTCTTCGCCATCTTGGCGGCCTTCTTCTTGGCCACCGGCACGCCGGCGCCCTCTTCGGCGCTGGGCTTCTCCTCGGACTCGACCGGCTCGAGCACGCCCTCCCACCAGCCGCGCAGCACGCCGCCGTCCTGGCTGCCGATGATCACCTGACCGTTCTTGCAGTCCTTGTGGCCGGCGGTGAAGTCCTCGACCAGGTCGCGGAGCTGCTGTCGGGCGGATTGGTGGACCAGGGCCACCAGCACGCTGCTGGCGCCGCCCAGGGTGAGCCGGGCGCCGAACAGGCCCTCTTGCCGCCCGCCCTTCTGGAAGGCCTTGACGAACTGGTCGGACACGGCGTGGGAGATGCCGCACTTCTCCTGTAGCGAGCGGTGGCTGCTGTGGAGGCAGCGGCCGCCCTCGCCGAGGAAGGTCTCGCGCAGGGTCCGCGAGTACTCGTTGATGTTCGACACCAGCCGCCGCACCCGGCCGCTCTCCCGCACCAGGTGCTCGGAGTTGGCGCGCATCCGGTAGCTGAGTTCGGGGTCGACCCGCTGCGACAGCTCGGCGTACTCCTTGCGCCGCTTGAACAGCTTGAGCCAGTCGCCGGCGTTCTGGCTGGCCGGCACATGATTGCGCAGGCCGTCCTCGAACTCGGTCGGCAGCATCTGGCCCCAGCTCCCGAACACCTGCTGCTTCTCCTTGCGCAGCGCGGTGTTGAGGTGGGCCAGCGCCATGTCGGTGGAGGTCCGGACCTTGTCCCGGGCCTCGTTGCCGACGCCGTCCTCGTAGCCGAGGTCGACCGCGGCGAAGGAGCACTGCGGCGGCACCGGAATCCACTGCATGTCGAGGTCGATGCCGTGTTCGATGGTCAGCGCGCAGTCGCGCCGGCCGAGGGCGCTGGTGAGGGCGTCGGACATCGGGATGTCCTCGTCGAGCACCTCCTTGGCGCCGTTGACCACCGCGCGGGCGACCTGGACGCCGTCGACTCGCTTCTTGGCCAGGCCGGTCGAGGCCTTGAAGGCCAGGGCGACCGCGACCCCGAAGGCAGCGCGCTCCCCGTAACCGAGCCCCTCGGGCACCCGGCTCCAGATCACCATGTCGAAGCCGACCTTGGGGGTGTTGAGCTGACGGGTCCGGCGCAGGCCGAGCATGGCCGCCACCACCCGCTTCATCCACATGCTGTCGGAGTCCTCGAAGGCCTGCTCCAGCACCGCCAGGCTGCGCGGCGGGCCCTTCTTGGTATAGAGCACGTCGACGTCGCCTTCCCAGACCTGCGATCCGCCCCAGCGGGCCGGCAGCAGGCTACGAATTCGGATTTTCCGGTCCTCGCGGTTCTGGATCGCGCAGTAGACCGAGCGGGCCAAAGGCAGCGTCAGGGTGGAGGTTCCCGGTCCCTCCACCATGCTGCCGATGATCTCAAGGCGGCCCGGGGCCTGCGTAAGCCAAAGCGGCTTATCGAGTTGCAGCAGTTCGCCCGCTTCACCGCTCAGCAGAGCGGCGAACGGGAGGAAGGAAGCGGGGAGTGCGGGCTCCGGCACGAAAAAGCGGCTCTTCTCGGCAAGCCTCTCGCCTTGCGCATGTTATGGCGATTTCCCCCCAAGGATGCAAGTGCCATTGTCCGAAAGATGAGGTAAGCTTCCCATCGAAACTGCCCCCGGTCGCGATACTCCGGGGCTGTTCTCCTCGAGCCAAATGCGCGAAATGCCCTTCCCCCGCACTCTCGCCCTGATCGCCCTGGCCCTGCTGCCCGTCTCCTGTGGCAGTGGCGGCGGCTCCGGCAGCGCCTCCGCAGGCGCTACCGGCTCTGGCAACGGCGTCCTGCCCACTTTCCCGGGCATCGGCACCGCCGACGCGATCTCCCCCACCGAAGTCCTGGTCTCCTGGCCGGACGCGATCGGGGGCTCCCAGAACGCCTCCCAGAACATGAAGTACCGGGTCTTCCGGGCCTTCGACGCCGCTAGCGTCCAGCTGGCCGCGGCCCTGGTCCACGAGACCGGCGCTGGCATCACCACCTACGTCGACAGCGGCCTGCCGCCCTTCACCACGGTCTTCTACCGGGTCGAAGCGCTGGACACCCAAGGCAACGTCGCCTCCAACACGGTGGTCTCCGCGGCGCGTACGCCCTCGGTGTTCCTGCCGGGCACGATCGACTATGACACCCAGGTGCTGCCGCTCTGGAGCGCCGCCGACCCGGCGGGCCAGACCTGCATCGGCTGCCACGACGGCGTCAGCGGCAACGGCGGTCGGCTCAACCTGAGCACCGCGCTCGACCTGCTGATCGGCGTCGGCACCCAACAGGATCCGGACAGCTTCGTGATCGCCTACGACGGCGCCGGCACCTGGAACGAGTTCGTGGCCCGCTTCGTCCAGCGGCCGTTCGAGCACAGCGGCTTCTTCACCGATCCGGCCCCGGTCCTCGCCATCGAGGCGCCGCTGGCCGCCTGGGTCGACGAAGGCGCCCTGTCCGCTCCCGACGCGGTCCCGCCGGTCTTCGAGTTCGACAACATCGTCAACGCCGGCAAGTACCACGCTCGCTTCGTCGACTTCACGACCGCCGAGGTGACCTGGTTCCACGCCTCCGACCCGGAGAGCCTGCCCTTCACCGGCAACACCACCGGCCAGCTCGAGTACCACATCTACGCCGGGGTCGACAGCGCCTCGATCGACTGGGAGAACCCGGTCGCGGTGGTCATGAGCCCCGAGCGCACCCCGCTCAACGACACCATCACCACCACCTTCCCGTGGACCGAGAACCGGCTCGCGATCGTGGTGCGGGCGCTGGATAGCTCCGGTCGCTCGGTCGTCCTGCCCGACCCGGGTGACCCCGACTACCTGACCCAGTTGGCGCTGCGCTGGCGCAACATGTCGGTCAACGAGCGGGAGATCCGGCTGGCTCGCTAAGAGGTGTCAGGCTCGTTCGTAAGATTTCGTGGATAACTCGACCGCAAGAGGGCGGTGCGCTGAGC
>CAZXTO010000267.1:0-5117 GCA_964643675.1 uncultured Planctomycetales bacterium | reverse complement strand
GGCTCCCCCGGCGCCCGGGGACGAGATCCCTTGGCGCGGGTACAAGAGCGCGGACTCCTTCCGGCTGGACCAGGTGCCTCAGCTCAGCAAGTGGTCCCAGACCGATGACGAGACCTGGGCCGGCTACGTCGAGGACGCCGAGCTCTACCTGGCGGACGAAGGCGCCTCCACCATCCGCGCCGGCAACCGCCTGGTCGACGGCAGCCGCGACGCCTACCCGGCGATCGTCAACGCGATGCTGATCACCGACTGGGAGGACACCGACAGCATCATGATGTGCCACAGCCTGAACAACCTGATCGTGGAGATCGGGCAGGGCACCAACCTGGGTTGGAAGTCGCTCGAGGGCCTCGACCCAGGCACCAAGGAGTGGCACGACGCGATCTTCTTCAACAAGCGGGTCGTGATCTACTGGTACAACTTCTGGGTGTCCAAGTTCTCGGCCAACGACGAGGAGTGGGACGGCTTCGCCAGCAAGCACAAGGAGAAGCCCAAGGAGGAGGCCAAGCCGGCCGACACCGGCGCCCCGGCCGGGGTCGACGACTTCGACGATTGAACCCACGCTAGGAATGGCGACGGGGCGGACGCCGCTGCGGCGTCCGCCCCGTTCTCGTTCCGGCGCGCGCGGGGCCGGAGGCTCAGGGGGCCTGCTGGTCGGCCGCCAGGTCCTCGATCTGCACCCCCCGCTCGACCAGGAATTCCACCGCCTGGCCGATCGACTGCTCCTCGCCCTCCAGTTCCAGGGTCAGGACCGCGATCTCCTCGGTGACGCTCGCCCCGCGGATGTTCGGGATCACCCCGAAGCGGTTGCCGAGGGTGAAGAGCAGCGGCTCCTTGATCAGGGACTGAGGGATGGTGCAGTAGATGCGACGCTTCATGAACTCTCGCCCGCCGGCTCCGGATCCCGAGGCCGCATCGAGCGCAACCAGTATAGGATCGCCCCAGCTCCAGCGAGGACAGCGAGATGCGTCCACAGGGAGGGCTCGCTGACGGCGGTGCGGGCGCCCCAGGCGGGATACAGCGGGCCCTCCCGCAAGGGATCCCACGACTCCGAGGCGAGCAGACCGCCGGGCCACAGGCTCCACCAACCTCCGGGCAGGGAGCGCTCGGCCGCCGCGAGGGATTCGGCGAGCGCGGGCAGCCACCACGGCGCCAGCGCCACCGCCAACCACAGCAGCAGACCGAGGGCGGGGCCGCCGACCAGGCGGCGCAGGGTCCAAAGCATCCAGATCGCGGCCGCCGCTTCGGCCAGGGCGGTGGCCGCGACCGCGACGCCTTCGCCGCGCAGGGAAGCCGCCGCGGCCAACAGGATCGCCAGGACGGCCGCAGCCTTCCCGTTCCAGCCAGCCAGCAGGGGCGCGGCGAGGACGGTCAACAAGGCCAGTAACGGAGCGTTCATCTCTGGACGGGGCCGGTTGGGGGGCCTATATTGCCCTGCCGACTGACAGGGTCCAAGCCGGCATAGCCAAGTGGTAAGGCAAGGGATTGCAAATCCCTCACCCCCAGTTCGAGTCTGGGTGCCGGCTCCACCCTATCCCCGGGTCCGCTGCCAGGCCAAGGCGGCCACCAGGAGCCAGGCCAGGATGTGCAGCATGCCGCCGGTCGGCGCCACCGCGGTCGCCCCCTCGATGCCGCCCAGGTGCTTGGCGTAGACCGAGCCGCTGAAGAGCAGGCCGGAGACCAGGAAGGCCGCCCCCGTCGCCACCGGCAGCCAACCGGTGAGCCCGAGCAGGCCCACCACCACCAGGCCCAAGCCGGCCAGCTCCTGCTGATGGATGGCGCGGCCGACCGCCTGCCAGGATTCGGGCTCCAGGCTGCTGCGCAAGCCGTGGGCGTGCCAGGCTTCGAGGCCGACGCCGACCGCGAGCAGGACCGCGCCGAGGCTGAGGAAGACCGGAGGAGGGGTGCTCATGGCGGGGAGGATACCGCCGCTCGAGCGGCTCCGGCGGGGCGCGATGGCCCCCCTCCGCTGCTAAGATCCGCGCCCGGGGGGAGTAGCCCAGCGGCAGAGGCAACGGACTTAAAATCCGTCCAGCGCGGGTTCGAATCCCGCCTCCCCTACCCCCGGGATCGACGATTCGGTCTAGACTCGAGCCGGGTCTGCCGCGCCACTGCAGGCCCGCAATCCCCCTTGCCCGGAGTCGTTCCCGTGCCGATCGCTCTCTCCGCCCTGGCGTCGCGCCTGCTCCTGCTGGTCGTGGCGACCACGCTCTCCTCCAGCCTCCCCTTGCTCGGCCAGGTCGGCGGTTCCTGGGAGCGCGCCTCCTCGACCAGCGGCGCGGGCGCCTTCGACCACCACGGCGAGGCCGTCGCCGCCGCCGGCGACCTGGACGCCGACGGCGTGGGCGACTTCCTGATCGGCGCGCCGAACCTCTACGGCTACTCCGGCCGCCGGGCCTCGGTCGAGCTCCGCTCCGGAGCCGACGGCAGCCTGATCCGCCGCCAGGTCTCGGTCGAGACCGCCGACGAGTTCGGCGCGGCGGTCGCGGGCGTCGGCGACCTGGACGGCGACGGCCACGCCGACTTCCTGGTCGGGGCCCCGGCGGCGAAGCCGCTCGGCCTGGTCGGCGCCGGCTCGGCCTGGGTCCACTCCGGCCGCGACGGGCAGGTCCTGTTCCGCTTCGACGGCGACCAGGCCTATGCCTCCTTCGGCGCGGCCGTGGCCGGCCCCGGCGACGTCGACGCCGACGGGGTGCCCGACCTCCTGATCGGCGCCCCCGATCACGCCGGCCTGGGCCCGCCCTCGGCCGGCCTGGTGGACGTCTACTCCGGGCGCGACGGCAGCCGCTTGCACCGCTTCCTCGGCCAGCACGCCTGGGGAGAGCTCGGCGCCGCCGTCTCGGGCGCCGGCGACCAGGACCGCGACGGCCACGCCGACCTGCTGCTCGGCCGGCCCGCCGGCTCGGTCAGCTTGCGGGGGGCAGCCTTCCTCTACTCCGGCGCCAGCGGCCAGCTGCTGCGCCAGTTCAGCAACCCGCCGGGCGATTCCAGCCTGGGGGAGAGCTTGGCGGTCCTTGACGACCTGGACGGCGACGGCCTGCCCGAGCTCCTGATCGGCGACCCCACCGCCGACACGGCCGGCTTGAACATGGCGGGGAGCGCCCTGCTCTACTCCGGAGCCGGCCCCCTGCTGCGGCGCTACGACGGCCCGACCGGAGTCGCCTGGCTCGGCCAGGCGGTGGCCGCGGCCGGCGACGTCGACGACGACGGCGTTGGCGACTTCCTGCTCGGGGCGCCGGGCGCATCGGTCCTGATCGGCGCGGCCTTCCTCCACTCCGGCGCCGACGGCCGCCTGCTGCGGCGGTGGGATGGCGCCTTCTCCGGCGACTCGCTGGGCGCGGCCGTGGCCGGCCACGGCGCCGCTGGGGTGATGATCGCCGCTCCCTACTCCGACCTGGGCGGCGGCACCAGCACCGGTTCGACCGAGGTCTGGACCCACGACCCCTACCTGCGCCCCTCGGCGGTCCGGCTGTCCTCCTCGCGCGGCGGCCTGCTGGCCTACCAGCTCGACTTCCCGCCGGGTTCGGGGTACGACGAGTACCGGCTGCTCGCCTCCGGCTCCGGGACCGGCCCGACCGATCTGTTCGGGCTGCCGGTCCCGCTCGGCTTCGATCGCGCCTTCCTGCTCAGCTTCTTCGGCCACTACCCCGCCCCGCTGATGGTCAGCGACGGGCACGGGCGGCTGGACGGCGCCGGTCGGGCGGTGGCCTACGTCGCCATCCCCGCTCACTCCTTCACTCCCCTGGTCGGCAGCACGGTCTACCTGGCCGCGGTGAGCGGCCCGAGCGCGGCCACTCCCGACCGCAGCTCGGCCGCGATGCCGCTCCTGATCCTCCCTTGAGGCCAGCCCCTCCGCCGGTAGCCGGCGCTAGCGGCTCGCGGGCGCCAGCAGGTCCAGCGCGGCGGTCGTCATCGCCGTGACCCCGGTGCGGATCGAGGGCGCCGGGTCGGGCGCGAAGCGGGCAGTGTGGATGCCGGGCAGGGGCGCCGCCCCGGGCTGCTGCGCCGCCTTCCATTGACCGAGCTCGGTCACGCCGAGCCAGAAGATGTAGCCGGCGCCGCCGGCCGCGGGCGCGTAACGGCCGAAGTCCTCACCCCCCATCGAGGCCTCGACGGCCCGCATCCGCTCCCGCCCCAGCACCGGCTCCAAGGCCGCGTTCACCCGCCGCACCAGCGCCGGATCGTTGAAGGCCGCGGGGGTGTGCTCCTCCTCCCGCACCCGCACCAGCGGGACCAGCTCCTCGGGGAAGCCGGCCGCCAAGGCCTCGTGGCGGGCCACCCGCGCGATCGCCTCCAGCACCTGGCGCCGCACCTCGGGCTTGTAGCTGCGCACGGTCAGCAGCAGCTCGACCTGGTCGGGGATGATGTTGTGCTTGGTGCCGCCGTGGATCGAACCGACGGTGATCACGGCGTCCTCGATCGGCTTCACCTCACGGCTGACGATCGGCTGCAGGCCGAGGATGATGCGCGCCGCCAGGGTCACCGGGTCATGGGTGGAGTGCGGCGCCGATCCGTGGCCGCCGCGACCGCGCACCGTGATGTCGACCGAGTCGACGTTGGCCAGGGCGTACTCCTCGCGGAAGCCGATCATGCCGGCCGGCAGCTGCTCGGTGACGTGCAGGGCCAGGCAGTAGGCGGGGGTCTCGGTGCGGGCGTAGAGCTCGTCGGCGAGCATCAGCCGGGCGCCGGCGCCGCGCTCCTCGGCCGGCTGCGCCACGCAGACCAGGGTGCCGCTCCAGAGCTCGCGGTGGCGCGCCAGGAAGGTGGCGGCGCCGACCCAGACCGTCATGTGCATGTCGTGGCCGCAGGCGTGCATGACCCCGGTCTCGCTGCCGTCCTCGTTGGTGGCGGTGACCGCCGAGGCGTAGGGCAGGCCGGTGAGCTCGGTGACCGGCAGGGCGTCCATGTCGCAGCGCAGGAGCAGCACCGGCCCGGGGCCGTTGCGGATCACCCCGGCCAGGCCGTGGCCGCCGAGGCCGGCGTGCAGCTCGAAGCCCAGGCCCTCGAGGATCTGGACCAGGGCGGCGGCGGTCTCCTGCTCCTGGAAGGACAGCTCCGGCGCGCGGTGCAGGGCCTGGTAGACCTCGACCAGGCCCGGCAGCGCCTGCTCCAGCCAG
>CAZXTO010000266.1:0-5117 GCA_964643675.1 uncultured Planctomycetales bacterium | reverse complement strand
GGCGCGGCGGGAGCCGGCCGCGCCTCGGCCGGCCGCTTCGGCTCGGGTTCGGGTGCCGCTGCCACGGGAACCGGGGAGGCTTCCTCCGGTTCGATCGCCTCGGTGGGCGGCACCTGTGGCCACCGCTCGCGGATCTTCGCGCGGTCCGCGGAATCCAGGACGTAGCTCTCGCTCAGGCCGCAGACTCCGCACACGAACTGGGTGGTGGCGGCGGTCTCGCTCAGGCTCAGGCGGATGCCGCTGGCGCGACCAACGGAGTAGGGCTGGCCAGCGTGGACCTGGCGCGAGCCGCAGCGGGGACAGATGCCGTTCTTCATATCGGGGCAGGTACGCCCTGCCCCGTCCAGCTTAGCGCCGATCCTCAGAACAGGATCGGCGGCGCCTTGGCCGGACCGGCCTGCAGCCGGTCCAGCGCCTCGCGCGCCGCGGCGCGCACCGACTCGTCCCCATCGGACAGCAGCCGGATCAGCGGCGGCACGCTCTCCAGCACCTGGAAGGCGGCCAAGGAGCGCGCCGCCTCGATGCGCAGCGCCGGATCCTCGTGACGCAGCATCGCGAGCAGCTCGCGCAGCGCCCCGTCGCGGGAGGGCGCCGCCTCGACCTCCGGCTCGCCGCGCCAGTAGGCGATCTCCTCGCGATACATGCGCAGCGCGGCGAGCGCCGACTGGATCCTGCCCCGCACCTCGGGGGTCTCGGCCCACAGCAAGGCCTCCGCCAGCGCCAAGGCGGCCTGGTCGTCGCCGATGTTGAGGAGGGCTTCGACCGCGGCGTCCTGCAGCCGCTCCCGTTCGTGGGTCGAGTCGGCGGAGGCCTTCAAAGCGGCGACGAAGACCGGGACCAGCTGGGGGTCGCGCAGCTCGGCCAGGCCCTGGGTGGCGGTGAGCGAACCGGCCGCCGCCGCGCGGTGCAGCAGAGCCAGTCGGGCGGGCGTGCTCGGCGCCTGCGCCAGCACCGAGAGGGCGCGACGGATCGCGCTGCGGTTCATCGGGCCATCCGGCCAGCGCGTGAGGATGCGTTCGGCGAGGTCGGCGGCCGCTTCTTCGTCGAGCGGGTCGAAGCGTTCGAGCGCGCGGAGCTTCATGTCCTCGTGGATCGCGGGATCTTCCAAGACGGCGTCGAGGAAGCGCAGCTGCCGCTCGGCGTCGTCGAAGACGAAGCCGCAGAGCTCGGAGGCCTGAGCGATCTCCTCGCTCCACGGCAGCCAGTCAGGCTCGCGCAGCAGGGCCAGCCCCAGCGCCTCGGCGTCCGGGTGCCCGCGCCGCACGGCGACCTGGCAGGCCACCACCCGCTGCAGCAAGGAACGCTGCGTGCTCGGCGCGGCGATGCCGGCGATCCACTCGTCGACTCCCTCTTCCTCGACCAGCGGCTGGAGGAAGGTGGTCTCGAGCGGGTTCCGGTGGATGTCATCCGGCCAGAGATCGAGCAGCCGGAAGCGGTCGGCGGGCGACAGGCGGCGGAGCGCGACCAGGAAGGGATTGAGGGCCCGGTCCTCGTTCCAGAGTTGGCCTGCGAGCCTCGCCAGCATTTCGGCATCCCCTTCGCCCAGGATGAAATCCAAGATGAAGGCGGCGCCATCTTGGCCGTGGCAGACACTGTTGAGGAAGAAGGTCCTCAGGAACGGGCGGTCCGCCTTCTTCGCGAAGGGATGCTGGGGATGATCCCAGCGGCGCGCCAAGAGTTGGGCGCCGATGCCGTTATCCACATGCCAATCCCATTGTCGGGACAGCCTCTCGTCGAGGAGTTCGAGCACCTTCGGGTTCGGACTCTCGGTCAAGGTGAGCAGGGTCTCTGCCCGTCGGTCGCCGAGGCCGTCGGACCTCAACAAGCTCTCCGCCACCTTGGGGTCCGCCAGCGCCTTGTTCAGGACCAGGTCGTTCCAATGCGGTCTCCAGGAGGCCATGTCGACCCGGAACAGGATCGGGATGGCGGAGTCATCCAGCTCGTTCCCCATGAATGCCAAGCGAGCCTCGAGAAGCTCGAGCCAATCTTCGTTGTGGACGGGATTGATCGGGGTGCGGTTGAGCCTGGGGGATCCACTCCTCCACACCCAGGTACCGCAGGTTCGCTGGTTGAGGAGCTGAAAGGACTTCAGCCTGATCTGCAAGTTGACGTCGTTGCCTGCTTGCCACAACGCCCCGCCGTGAATGGTCCGATAAAGGACATCCGCCGCGAGTTGACGAAGCTCCAGGCGATCGGAGGACAGGAGCAGGAGGTCCCACAGGGCGTCGGTGCCCGGGTAGGCGTCTTCGCCGTTGGAAATGAGCTGAGCAGCGAGCTCCGCCGCTTGACGCTCCGGCAGCGCCTGCAGCAGCTCGCCGAGCAGATCGATCAGCTCGGCGTCGAGCGCGTTGGCCTGGGCCAGGTTGCGCAGCAGCGGCAAGGCGCGCGGGCGGATCAGGTCCGAACGAAGCAGCTTGGCGACCAGCGCCTGGTAGCGGTCGGCCGGCTTCGGCCAGCCGCTGAGCGCGTCGCGCCACAAGCCGTCTTCCAGGTTGTGGTGCATGCGCCCTCCGAGGATCTCCACCACCTGGAACTGCCACGCTTGCGGCGCCTCTTCGACGAAGCCGTCCATCAGCGCCACCGCCCCATCCGGGTCGATGCGCACCAGGACCTCCAGCGGATCGAACAGGTCCACGCTGGCCGGGTCGTCCAGCTCTGCCAGCACGCGCAGCGCCAGTGAAGGCGCCGCCCGCAGGCCGAGGTTGCCGAGGCCCTTCTCATTGCCCTGCTGCACCATGCGCTGGACCTCGCGGTCCATGCTGGCGCCGGGCAGGCCGAACTGCCGTTCGAGGAAGGCGCGGCGCTCGGCCGGCAGCTCCTCCAGCAGGCGCTCGAGCTCCCCGGGCGCCGCCGGCGCGACGGGCGGTGGCGCCTGCGCCGCCAGCATGGCGTCGGCTTCCTCGATCAGGCCCTGCCGCGCCGCGCGCCAGTTCACGCAGACCAGCAGCGAGGTCGCCTCCTCGGTCGCCGCTTCCGGCGGCGGCATCAGCTGCGGCGCGCCGAACTCCACCTGCAGGCCCGTGAGCGGCAGCAGCACCTGGTCCAGGGCCCGCTTCGCCGCCGCCGGCCTGCCCGTGGAGAGCAGGTAGCGCGCCCGCGCCGGGCTGAAGACCTGATAGAGCAGGTTTGGCACCTGCTCGGCGCGCTGGTCGTTCACGCGCAGCCACAGCAGGTCGACCATCACGTCGCAGGCCTCCAGATCACGCGTGGTCTGCCAGTGCAGCTCGATCTCGGCGAAGGCCTGCTCCAGCTTCGGGACGTCCAGCGGCTGCACCGGCCAGGTCCGGGTCTCGCCTTCGCGGTCGACGTACTGACCGGCCCAGACCAGGCCCTTGCCCAGCTCCTGCGCCGACAGCGCGCCGACCAGGGTGAGGTGAACGAGAAACGCCGTCGCCATCGCGGCGAGGGCCGAGCGGGAGCAAATGCGGAAGAGCTTCATGTCTGGATCCTGCCTCGGTTCGGGATCCAGCTTGTCATGCCCGCGTCCCGGGCGTGTCAACGCCGTGTCAAGGCGAGGCCACGAACTTGTAGCCGACCCCGTGCACCGTCAGCAGGTGCTCCGGGTGATCGGGGTGGGCCTCGATCTTCTTGCGCAGCTTGAGCACGTGGGTGTCGATGGTGCGGGTGGTCGGGTACTCGTCGGCGCCCCACACCGCGTCGAGGATCGCGCCCCGCTCCAGGGCCTGCCCCTCGTGCTCGAGGAAGTAGCGCAGCAGCTCGAGCTCCTTGCGCGACAGGCCGTGTTGCTCGCCGCCGCGCTTCAGGCTGTAGCCGGCGAAGTCGACCTCGACCGCGCCGAAGCGGGCCGAGCCGCGCTGGACCACGCCGGGCGTGCCGCCGTTGGCGCGCCGCAGCAGCGCCTGCACCCGCATCAGCAGCTCGCGCATCGAGAAGGGCTTGACCAGGTAGTCGTCGGCGCCGAACTCGAAGCCCTGCACCCGGTCCCACTCCTCGCCGCGCGCCGACAGGATCATCACCGGGGCGGTGAGGCGGTCTTGGCGCAGACCCTTCAGCACCGAGAAGCCGTCGCGGCGCGGCAGCATCAGGTCGAGCAGCACCAGGTCCGGGTCCTCGCGCACCGCCAGCTCGTAGCCGGCCTCGCCGTCGCCGGCCTCGATCACCTCGAAGCCCTCGGCGCTCAGCGCGTCGGCCAGCGCCATGCGCAGCGGCTCCTCGTCCTCGACGATCAGCACCCGCGCGCCGGCTCCGTTGCCCTCGCTCATGACCTCAGGTTAAGGGCGCGTGTCGCGGTCCTGTCAACGGAGTGTCAAGCCAGATCGGCGGCGCCGTCGTCGAGCGGGTTGGGCCGCGCGGCGGATTCGCTCGGCCGCGCCACCGGGACCTCGAGCACGAAGGAGGCGCCGTCGGCGTCGGTCGGCGGCTCGCAGCTGGCGGTGCCGCCGTGGGCCTCGGCGATGGTGCGCACGATCGCCAGGCCGAGGCCGGCGCCGGTGCCGTTCTCCCCTGGCCGGCGCTCGAAGGGGCGGAAGATGCGTTCGCGCGCCTCGGGCGGCACGCCGCGACCGAAGTCCCGCACCTCGATCCGCAGCCGCGCGCCGGCGGTGACCCGCAGCCGCACCTCCTTGCGGCCGCTGTGGCGCAGCGAGTTGTCGACCAGGTTCAGCACCGCGCGGCGCAGGGCTTCGCCGTCGATCTCGGCGACCCCCTCGGCCTCGGCGTGGAAGTCGAGCTGGCCCTCGCGGCGCGCCACCCACTCGCGGGCCTCCTGCTGCAGGGCGGCGCACCAGGCCGCCAGCTCGATCTGCTCGAAGCGCGGCTCCACCTCGCGCCCGCGCTCGAGCCGCGAGAAGTCGAGCACGTCGTCGACCAACCGCCGCAGCCGCTGCGCCTCGCGCCGGATCAGGGCGTGGTAGCGCGGCGCGGAGCCGGCGCCCGCCCGGCCGGACTCCAGGTTCTCGGCCATCAGGAGGATCGAGCTCAGGGGCGTGCGCAGCTCGTGCGAGACGTTGGCGACGAAGTCCAGCCGCAGCTGCTGGAGCCGCTGCTCCTTGCGCAGGGTCAGGTAGATCACCAGGCCGGCGCCGGCGCAGAGCACGACGAGGATGCCGAGACCGAAGCGAAGCAGCCGCGCGCCGCGGCCGGCGGCGGCGACGAAG
>CAZXTO010000265.1:0-5119 GCA_964643675.1 uncultured Planctomycetales bacterium | reverse complement strand
TAGGCTATTGACCATACCGACCGGTCGGTATGGCGCTCATGCCGCTCTCCCCCACTTCGTCCCGACCCGACACCGCCAGCCGCCTGCTGACGGAGGCCCGGACGCTGTTCCTCAAGCGGGCCTACGCCGACGTCACCCTCGACCAGGTGGTGGCGGCGGCCCAGGTGACCAAGGGGGCGCTCTACCACCACTTCAAAAGCAAGGAGGAGCTCTACCTGGCCCTGCTCCACCAGGACCTGGCCGAGAAGCGCGAGCTCTTCCAGCGCGCGGTCGACCACCCGGGCGACTGCCGAGAGCGCCTCCGCCGGCTCACCCAGAGCTTCTTCGAGCTGCCGGGCGAGAAGCGCGACCTGATCACCTTGGTCCGGCGCGACACCAACGTCTTCGAGGAGCCGGTCCGCTCCGAGCTGGTGCGGGCCTACCAGGCCGCGCTGCCAGCCCAGGTCGAGGCCATCCTCCGCGACGGCATGCGCGACGGCGAGCTCGCCGCGACCGACCCCCGGCTCCTCTCCTGGGACTTCGTCGCCCTGGTGGAGGTCTCGCTGAGCCCCTACGCCGGCTCGGTCCACCCCCGCGACGAAGCCAAGCTCGACCACGTCCTCAACCTCTTCTTCCGGGGCGCCTCGGCCGCCCCCGACGAGCCCCGCACATGATGAAACCCGTCTTCGACTCCTGGAAGGGACAGCCCTTGGAAGAGGTGCTGTTCCAGTGCCGCGAACTCTGCGAGGACGCGGACTACCCGACCGTCGCGCGCTGGCGCGAGCAGGGCGGCAAGGTCCTCGGTCACTTCCAGGTCTACTTCCCGGAGGAGATCGCCCACGCCGCCGGCATGCTGCCGGTGAAGCTGCGGGGTGCCACGGTGGCGCCCGACAAGGCGGACTCGCGCTTCGGCTCCTACCTGTGCTCGATCATCAAGACCTCGCTCGAGTTGGCGCTGACCGACAAGATCGAGCTGGACATGTTCGTGACCCACCCGATCTGCGACGCCGCTCGCAACCTGGGCGCGATCTGGGGCCGCAACTATGACTACCCCTGCCAGATCCTCTACCTGCCGCAGAACCCGAACTCGGCCACCAGCATCGGCTGGCTGCGCGGCGAGTACGACCGGCTCAAGCGCACGGTCGAGGAGATCGCCGGCGTGGAGGTCACGGACGAGGCGCTGCGCCACTCGGTGCAGGTCTTCAACCGGAACCGCGAGCTGCTGCGGGAGCTGTACGACATCAAGCGCGAGGCGCCGGAGAAGATCGCCGCCGAGGACGCCTACTCGCTCGTCGCCGCCGCCGGCATGATGCCGCGGGAGGAGCACAACGAGCTGATGGAGTACGTGCTGCCGCTGATCCACGCGGTCGAGGCCAAGCAGGAGGACCGGATCCGGGTGGTCTTCGAGGGCGCCTTCTGCGAGCAGCCGCCGCTGGACCTGGTGCGCATGCTCGGCCGCGCCTGCTACGTCGTCGACGACGACTTCCTGATCGGCCTGCGCTGGCTGCTGGGGCCGGTGCCGGTGGGCGAGGACCCGCTGCAGGACCTGGCCCACGCCTACGTCGAGGACTCCTCCTACAGCCCGGTGCAACACGACCTCCGCAAGCGCAAGGAGGACATGCTGATCGCGCGCTACCGCGCCGCCCGCGGCGAGGCGGTGATCGTCACCGCCGCCAAGATGTGCGAGCCCGGCCTGGAGGAGCAGGTCGCCTACACCCACGCGCTGGACAAGGAGGGCATCCCCCACTTCGTCAGCGAGTTCGAGGAGAACCAGTCCAGCTTCGCCGACCTGGAGCTGCAGATCGAGACCTTCATGGAGAACCTGCTCTTCGCCTGAGCCCGAGAATCATGAGCCAGCAACAACAACAGAGCATCGTCGGCCGCGGCAACAAGGCCGGCGCCGACCTCTTCCGCGAGTGGTTCGGCGAGCTCGGCCAGACGGCCGAGGCCGGCGAGGGCGCCGCCTACGTCTTCGTGATGGGCAGCTTCAACGAGATCCTGAAGTCCTTCGACCTGCCGGTGGTCTTCCCCGAGATCAACTCGCTGCAGACCGCGGTGCGCCGGGTCGCCCACGAGTACCTCGAGGAGGCCGAGGACCACGGCTACTCGCCTGACATCTGCGGCTACGTCAAGGCCGACATCGGCACCCAGCTGCGCGGCGGCGAGCACCCGATGGGGCGCATCCCGAAGCCGGCGCTGACCGTGCTGACCAACGCCTGCAACACCTACCTGAAGTGGGGCGAGGCCTGGGAGCGGATGTACGACATGCCGATGGTCACGATCGACGTGCCCGGCACCCGCCAGGCCGGCGGCCAGACCTGGCAGGGCGACCCCGACTTCGAGCACGACCGCCGCTACGTCGAGGCCCAGATCAAGGACCTGATCGGCGTCTGCGAGCAGGTCACCGGCAAGAAGTTCGACATCGACAAGCTGCGCGAGATCATGGGCCACGCCAACGGCGTCGCCAGCGGCTGGCAGCGGCTGCTCGACCTGAACAAGAACCGGCCCTCGGTGTTCAACGCGCTGACCGACGGCACCATCTACCTCGGCGTGGCCAACTGCCTGCGCGGCGACGCGGCAGCGGCGCGCTACTTCGAGGAGCTGGTCGAGGAGATGGAGTACAAGGTCGCCAACGGCATCGGCACCCTCACCGAGGAGGAGTACCGGCTGATCTTCGTCGGCGTGCCCTGCTACCCGATCTTCCGCCGCTTCAACGAGATGTTCTCGGAGTGGAACGGCACCTTCGTGCACTCCACCTACCTGTGGTTCGCCTCGGGCGGCTCCAACGTCGGCTTCCAGTACGAGCTGGACGACCCGATCGCCAGCCTGGCCGAGGGCACCCTGATCAGCGTGCGCGACTCGATGGACAGCATGTTCCACCACGACCGGGTGGTCGAGTCGATGCTGGAGGACTTCCACATCGACGGCATCGTCTACCACCCGATCAAGAGCTGCCGCACGGTCTCGACCGGGCTGGCCGATGGCCGTCGGGCGCTGTCCGAGCGCACCGGCGTCCAGAGCCTGTTCATCGAGTCCGACATGATGGACCAGCGGGTGGTCTCGGAGGCGCAGATGAAGAACCGCGCCGACGCTTTCTTCGAAGGGCTGGCCGCGCGCCGCCAGCAACAGCTCATCGCCAAGTAGAGGATCCGGAAATGGCATACGCAGCAGGAGTGGACGTCGGCTCGACCCAGACCAAGGCCGTCGTCATCAATGAAGAGCTCGAGATCGTCGCCTCGGCGCTGATCGACACGGGCGCCAACGTGGTCAAGGCGGCTGAGAAGGCCTTCAAGGACGCGATCGAGACCAAGGGCATCCTCGAGGAGGAGGTCGAGTGGGTCATCGGCACCGGCTACGGCCGCTACAAGGTGACCTTCGGCAACGCCCAGGTGACCGAGATCAGCTGCCACGGCCGCGGCGCGGTGCACATCTTTCCGGGCACCCGGACGGTGGTCGACATGGGCGGCCAGGACACCAAGGCGATCCGCGTGTCGGAGGACGGCGAGATCGACGACTTCTGCATGAACGACAAGTGCGCGGCCGGCACCGGGCGCTTCCTCGGCGCCTCGGCGGCGGCCTTGGACATCCCGCTCGACGAGCTCGGCGACACGGCGCTGAAGTCGGACAAGGGCGTGCGCATCAGCACCACCTGCACCGTCTTCGCCGAGTCCGAGGTGCTCGCCTGGCTCGGCAAGGGCAAGAAGGTCGAGGACATCCTGTGGGGCGTGCACCAGTCGATCGCCACGCGCTCGATGGGCCTGATGCGCCGCGTCGGCATCGAGGGAGAGATCACCTTCACCGGCGGCGTCTCGCGCAACTCGGCGATGGTGAAGTCGCTCGAGGACGTGCTCGGGCAGAAGCTGAACATCAGCGAGCAGTGCCACTTCGCCGGCGCGCTCGGCGCCGCGCTGCACGCCATGGACTACATCAAGGCCCACCGCCTGCCGCACCTGGAGGAGAGCAAGTCATGACCATCACCACCGGAATCGACGTCGGCTCGACCTACACCAAGGCCGTGGTCCTCGACCAGGACCACCAGGTGCTCGGCCGCAGCGTGCTGCCGACCGGCTTCAAGCTGGAGCAGGCGGCGCAGACCACCTTCGAGACCGCCCTGGAGCAGGCCGGCCTGGTGCGCGACGACGTCGACTACGTCGTGGCGACCGGCTACGGCCGCCACCAGGTCGGCTTCAAGGACGTGCACGTCACCGACCTGACCGCCTCGGCGCGGGGCTGCCACCTGCTGTTCCCGGGCACGCGCACCGTGCTCGACGTCGGCGGCCAGACCATGAAGGCGATCCGGCTGGAGGAGAACGGGCTGGTCAAGTCCTTCCGCCTCAATGACAAGTGCGCGGCCGGCACCGGCGCCTTCCTGGAGAAGACGGCGCGCTACATGGGCTACGAGACCCAGGACATCGGCAGCCTGCTCGACACCTCGCGCGACCCGGCGACGATCTCCGGCGTGTGCGCGGTCTTCGCCGAGTCGGAGGTCATCAACCAGCTGTCGCTGGGCACGCCGCCGGCCGACATCATGCAGGGCTCGATCGAGTCGCTGACGACGCGCACGATCCAGCTCATGCGGCGCATCAAGGGCACCGCCGAGTACACCCTGATCGGCGGCATCATGCGCTTCCGCACCATGCCGCGCACCGTCAAGGAGCGGCTCGAGGAGGACGTCAACCTGCCGGGCGGCGACGCCGACCCGGAGCTGCCGCAGTTCGTGACCGCGCTGGGCGCGGCCTACCTGGGCCACCGCAGGCTGGAGAAGCTGCGCGCCGAGCAGGCCGCGGCGGGTCAGGGAGCCTGAGGGCTTCCGGCCCCGCAGCAGGATGAGCGAGCACCCCCAGCCCCCGCCGCCGGACCCCGAGCTGGTCGCCGCGGGCTGGGTGCGCCGCTTCATGGCCGACCCCGAGCGTGCGGCCGAGGCGATCGAGCTCTACCAAGGGATGGGCCTCGAGGTGAAGGCCTTCCCGCTCTCGCCGATGGACTTCGCCCTGGCCTGCGGCGATTGCCCCGGCTCCATCGAGGACGACTACGTGGTGATCTACACCCGCGCGCCCGGCGCCACCGCCCCCGGCGCGATCGAGGTCTAATTCGGGGTCAGACATCGATTGTTTTGGGGTGGCCCACCCGTGGTCCCATG
>CAZXTO010000264.1:0-5124 GCA_964643675.1 uncultured Planctomycetales bacterium | reverse complement strand
AGACCTCGAGGCCGCCGCCTTCCCCGGCCACCAGGGCGTCGAAGATGCGCTTGGCGTCCTCGGGCTTGGCCTGGGCGTACCAGATGTCATCTGGGTAGACCACGACGTGCGGGCCCTCCTCGCAGGGGCCGAGGCAGGAGCTGGCGGCGACCCGCACCTTGCCCATCAGCTCGGGGCGGGCGTCGAGCTGCTCGCGCAGGGCGAACATCAGCTCCTCGGAGCCGGCCGGCCGGCAGGAGGGCTTGGCCCCGGGCGGCCGCTGATTCATGCAGACGAAGACGATGTGCTGGGGACGGGACATCGGGGGCAGAGGATAGCGGCTCAGTTCGCCTGGGAGGTCTCGGGGGTGGGGGAATCGGAGGCCGGGGCGCGCGGGCGGTCCTCCTCGAGATGCTCGAGGAACAAGCCCCTGACCTGGTTCATGTGCTCGTTGAGCTGACTGGAGCTCCAGTCCTCGGTCGGCACCGGGGGCAGGAAGCGGACCCGCACCGTGCCCGGGCGGGCGACCCAGCTCCCGTCCGGGGAGACCTGCTCGACCCCCTGCATGATCCCCACCACGACCGGCGCCCGGGTCGCCAAGGCCAGGTGGAAGGGCCCCTTCTTGAAGGGGAGCAGGCGTCCGTGGCGGGAGCGGGTGCCCTCCGGGGCGATCATGATCGTGGCGCCATCCTCGCGGACCCGCTGGGCCGCGCGCTCCAGGCTGGCCTTGCCCGCGGCGCGGTTCGAGCGGTCGATGGCGATGAAGCCCAGCGCGCGCATCGTCCTGCCAATGATGGGGATCCGGTGGAACTCCTGCTTGTAGATCACGGTCCCGCCCTCAGGCCAGATCGAGGCGTAGATGAGCAGGTCGAACACGCTGACGTGGTTGGTCATCAGGATCTGCCCGCCGCCGGCCAGGTTTTCCCGCCCCTCCTCGATCAGCCGCACCCCCAGGAGCCGCAGCAGCATCCGCCCCCAGAATTGGATCGTCCCCTTCATCCGGGGCCGAAAATGCCGCGGAAACAGCGCCGCCCACAGCCCCACCCCCGCCGCCACCGGGAAGGCGAACAGCAAGGCGAAGGGCAAGGCGATCCAGCCGCGCATTTCGGGGTCAGACGTCGAGGAATTCGGGGTCAGACGTCGATTTCGACCCCATTTGGGGTCAGACATCGATTTCGCCGGCAGGTCCGGGCCTCCCTCGGGAGACGCGGAGCGCCGATCAGCCCCACATCATGCCGCCGATCCAGACTCCGTGGAACCCAGGCCGGTGAGAGGCCGTCGAAGGGCACCGGCACTCAGTTGCCAACTCCTTTGATCCCCAAGGCTTGCAGTCGGATTCTGCTAGAATGCGAGCCCCTGGTTGTTCCTACACCTGCCCGGCGAGTTCCCGGTTCAGCCCTTCAACATGTTCCGATTCACCCTTTCCATCGCGGGATTCCTCGCGATCGGCGCTCCCTTCGTCGCTGCCCAGTCCGCGGGCGGCGCGTGGATGGACGCCGTCACGCAAGATGGCCTGGCGAATGACCAGCACTATGGCTTCGCCCTCTCCGGCGGCGGCGACTTCAACGGCGACGGCACCCCCGACTATCTCGTGGGCAGCCACAAGGCCGTGCTCGCCGGCTCGGACCAGAACGGCCGCGTGGACGTGGTCTCCGGCGCCGACGGCTCCATCCTGTCCAGCGCCTACGGCGCCAAGTGGGACCGCCTCGGCACCGCGGTCGACTGGATCGGCGACGTCGACGGCGACGGCAAGGACGACTTCATCGCCGGCGCCTGGCTGGGCGGCAACCCGCAGAGCGGGGTGATCCTGACCGGCCGCGCCTACGTCTGGTCCAGCGCCACCAACTCGATGATGCGCGCCCACTACGGCAGCGCCCACGCCGAGCGCTTCGGCGGCGACGTGGCCGGCGGCCACGACCTCGACCTCGACGGCATCAACGACTACCTGGTCGGCGCCCGCAACGCGGTCGTCAACGGCGTCGCGGTCGGCTCGGTCTTCGCCTACTCCGGCGCCACCGGCGCCGAGCTGCTGCGCATCGACGGCAACGGCTCCAACGAGTACTTCGGCGCCGCGGTCGACTTCGCCGGCGACGTCGACGGCGACGGCACCCCCGACGTCCTGGTCGGCTCGGCCGAAGCCAACGCCTCGGCCGGCTTCGCCAGCGTCTACAGCGGCGCCACCGGCGCCCAGATCCTCCAGATCGTCGGCAACGGCAGCGAGAAGCTGGGCGGCGACGTGGCCGGAATCGGCGACGTCGACCACGACGGCTTCGCCGACCTGCTGATCGGGGCCCCCAACGCCAACGGCGTCGGCGCCGCCTACGTCTACTCCGGCTTCAGCGGCACCCTGCTGCACCAGTTCGACGGCGCCGCCGGCAGCACCCTGGGCTTCGGTCTGGCCGCCGCCGGTGACATCAATGACGACGGCGAGCCGGACCTCCTGGTCGGCGCCCCGCCGGCCACCTCGGCCGACACCGGCTTCGTCCGCCTCTACACCGCCAGCACCGGCGCCCTGATCCAGGAGTTCAGCTCCGGCATGGCCGGCGACGCCTACGGCGACTCGGCCGCGGGTCTCGGCGACATCGACGGTGACGGGGTCGACGATTTCATCGTCGGCGCCCACAAGTCCGACTCCGGCCCGGCCATGACCAAGACCGGCCGCACCTACCTCTACCACTTCAACCCGATCCTGTTCACCGACGTGGACGAGATGGGCGCGGTGGCCGGCGGCCAGGTGGACTGCCAGTTCGACTTCCCGGACAGCGAAGCCGGCATGATGTACGCCGTGGTCGTGTCCTACAGCGGCGTCGGCCCGACCAACTACTCGGGCATCGACATCCCGCTGGGCCAGGACGCGATGTTCGACCGCACCGTCAACGGTGACTGGCCGCGCATCTTCACCGCGCCGCACGGCGTGCTCGACGCCAACGGCGCCGGCTCCACGATCTACATCGGCGACGCCCTGTGGCTGACCCCGCGTGTGGGCGAGGTCTTCCGCGGCTGCATCGTCAGCTACGACGTCAACGGCGCCCGCATGGTCTCGGTGCCGCGCTCGCTGACGATCCTGCCCTGATCCGCCGGCCCCGCCGGCCCACGGCCCCGTTCCGGAAAGCCCGGAACGGGGCGGTTTTTTGCGGGTAGGCTGTCAGGGAGCCCGGCACGGTTCGGATTTGGCGGAACCGTGCTCTCCGGGCTCCCGTCCCAATTCCGCCGGGACATCCCCAGGTGGCCCCCAGGGTCCGCCTCCGTCCGGCGAACTTCTTCCCCTGCAAAGAGTTACGGCATTCGGGCTGGCGCCTTCGGGCGTCCGCGCCGTCTCCTCGAGCTTCCCCCCTCCAACCCGGAACTTCCCCGCATGCTCACGACCCTTCCGACTCTGCTGCTCGCCGCAGCGATCACTTCTGGTGGTGACGAGCCGACCGATTCCCTGGAAAAGGAATTCTTCGCTTGGTCCGTCCAATCCCTCGAGGTCCCCGCTGAGGCCGGACAGTCCTTCCAGACTCGCGTCATCCTCGACGAGTGGTTCGACGCCGAGCTGGTCCTGGACCCCTACACGGTCCGCTCCGCCAGCTTCCGCCTGCTCGAGCAGGGTGAGGACGGCGTGATGCGCGAGGTCGACGCCGGCACCCCGGTCACCTACCGCGGCTTCGTCGCCGGCATCCCGGGCTCGGTGGTCTCGGCCTCCATCATGGACGGCCAGCTGCGCGCCCGCATCCAGCTCAACGACGGCAGCTCGGTGCGCATGATCGAGCCGCTGACCGACTTCGACGCCACCGCCGCCAAGGACCTGCACCTGGTCTATGACAGCGCCGACGTGGTGCCGGACTCGGGCTACAAGCTCGCCGAGCCGCTCCTGCCGCCGGTGCCGATGGCCCCGGGAACGGGCAGCAACGCTCACAGCGGCGGCGGCCACAACGGTCACGATCACGCCGACGCCGGCAGCGTCGGCAGCAGCCGCGGCGCCCGCGCCGACGAGACCTGCGAGATCGCCTGCGACGCCGACTACCAGTTCTACCAGAAGAACGGCAACAGCTCGACCAACACCATCAACGACATCGAGTCGGTGTTGAACGACACCGAGGCCATCTACCAGCAGGACGTCGGCATCTGCTACGAGCTGACCACCGTCGTGGTCCGGACCAGCAGCGCCTCCAACCCGTACACCAGCAACAACGCCAGCACCCTGCTGGACCAGTTCCGGAACGAGTGGATCGCCAACCAGGGCAGCATCCAGCGCGACGTCGCTGAGCTGTTCACCGGCCGTTCGATCAACGGCGGCACCATCGGCATCGCCTGGCTGGGCGGCATCTGCAACTCCTACGGCTACTCGGTCGTCGAGTCGCGCTACACCAGCAACTGGTCGCGCCGCGTCAGCCTGACCGCCCACGAGCTGGGCCACAACTGGAACGCCGGCCACTGCTGCGGTTCCTGCTCCGGCTGCTCCACCTGCCGCATCATGTGCCCCTGCAACGGCGGCTGCTCCGGCAACGTCAGCTCCTTCGGCACCGCGAGCATCAACGCCATCACCAACTACAAGAACAGCCGCAACTGCCTCGAGAACGGCTGCGGTGGCACCGGTGGTAGCTTGAGCATCTCGGGTCCGATCCCGGGCAACGCGGGTCAGTTCAACCGGGTCGACATCTCTGGCGCGACTCCGAACGGCTCGGTCACGGTCTACTTCAACCCGCAGGCAGGCAGCACCGCCGTGCCGGGCTGCACCGGCCTCTACCTGGGCCTGAAGAACGCCAAGACCGCCGGCACCGTCACGGTGGACGCCAGCGGCGTGGGCAGCTTCTCGAAGCTCGTGCCGTCGAACGCCGCCGGCCGGACCTTCCTGCTGCAGGCCGCCGACACCACCGGCTGCCAGATCAGCAACCTGATCACCCACACCTTCTAAGCGCCCTGCGCTTCGCCGGCTGGGCTGGACCCTCGCAGGTTCAGCCCAGCCTCTTTCTTGCCTCGACGGCGACCGCCTGCCCGATCGCCAGCGAGGCGGTCGCGGCGGGGGAGGGCGCGTTCAGCACGTGCACGAAGCGCCCGCTGCCCTGGATCAGGAAGTCGTCGACCAGGCTGCCGTCGCGTCTCACGGCCTGGGCTCGCACCCCGGCCGGCGCCGGCACGAGGTCGGCGGGGCCGAGGCCCGGC
>CAZXTO010000263.1:0-5127 GCA_964643675.1 uncultured Planctomycetales bacterium | reverse complement strand
GAGGCCATCCTTGGTGAGGGTGCCGGCGGTGGCGCTGGCAGCGAAAGCGAGAGCGGCTTGCGGATGCGCTCGCTGACGGTCTCGAAGGCGAGCAGGTCCTTGGCCTTCTCGAGGCCGGCGGCCGCGAGCCACTCGCCGTAGGCCGGCGGGTGGTGGGGCATCATCAGGTACGGCATCTCGTCGTGCCCCTCGAGCAGGCAGCCGCACTCGTGGTTGGTGTCCGGGTCGGCCGGGCCGAGCATGCTGCGCGCGCCTCGTTCGCGGAGCCAGGCCGCGGCGCCGTCGAGCAGGACGCGGGTGGACTCGGGGCCGTCGGCGTCGAAGAAGCCGAACCAGCCCGCCTGCTCGCCGAGCGAATCGGCGTGGCGCGGGTCGTAGCTGGCGCCGATCCGGCCGCGGATCCGGTCCTGGTCGTCGCGGGCGATCCACAGCCGCTGGCGGGCGCGCTTCCAGGTCGGGTTGCGCCGCGGATCGAGCAGGCGCAGCAGCTCGCCGCTGAGCTGCGGCACGTAGTGCGGCGAGCCGCCGCGGAAGCGGCGGGCGAGCTCGACGAAGCGGCGCCGGTCGCCGCGGCTACGGACCTCTACGAGCCGGATGGCCATGGCGGGAGTGTCCGGCGGCGGGCCGCCGCGAGCAAGCCGCGGCGGCGGCGCGGCGCTGGTCGTGAGGTGGGGGAGCGGCCTAGAATGCAGTCGTGAGTGGGGCCTGGAGCTACCGTCGACGCCAGGGCAGCTGCGCTGCCTGCGGCCGCGAATTCGTGACCGGGGAGACCCTGTTCTCGCTGCTCCGCTTCCACGAGGACGAGCTCGAGCGCGGCGACCTCTGCAGCGCCTGCTTCGAGCGTCGCGAGGAAGCCGAGGAGGTCTTCTTCTGGCGCACCAGCCACCGCGAGAGCCGCGGCGGGGTGAAGATCGACTTCGAGGTGGTGCTGGCGGTGCTGCACAAGCTGCGCCAGTACGAGCGACCGGAGCGACGCGACTTCTGCTTCCTGCTCGCCCTGCTGCTGGTGCGCCACCGCAAGCTGAAGCTGCAGACGGTGCTGCGCCGCGGCAAGCGGGAGCTGTTGCAGCTGCGCAAGCCGCGCTCGAAGGACCCCTTCGAGGTCGAGGTGCGCGAGCTCGACGACGACCGCCGCGCGCGCCTGTCGGGGGTGCTGGCCGGCCTGCTCGACCCTACCCGGGAGCAGGGCATGGACGAGCTGCTCGACGCCGGCCCCCTGGCCGAGGCGGAGCCCGAGCAGGCCTCCGAGGCACCCCCCGAGTCGGCCTGAGCCGGAGTCGGCTGGGGCCTGCTGGCGGCGCCCCTCCACTTCGCTCCCCCCGCACCCTCGGACGGCTCCACGAGCCTCCCTGGGGCCCCATCCTGAGCCCGATCAGGAGGGTTCCGGCGCTCGATATAGGCTCCTGGCAGGTTTCTGCCTCCACCCTGCTCCACATCACTTTCGGGTCCGGATCTGATTCTCAAATTTGGCGATTCGAGGCCGTTTTCAGGCAAAAATTCCGGTGAAAAAGAAAGCCCCCGATTTTCTCCAATTTGAGCTGGCGCGGGATTCATGGCGAGATATAACAGGTCCGTGGCGGAAAGTGGCGCAAAGTGGAATCGCCGCCTCGCCGCCCACCAGGAATCCTCATGACCTTCTTCACCGGACAGTCGGACCACAAGCTGGACCCCAAGGGCCGCTTGTTCCTGCCGCGCCGGATCGTGGAGGCCGTCGAGGAGCACGCCGACCGCTCGCGCTTCACCGTGACCGCCGGCCCCGAGGCCTGCCTCTACCTGTACACCCCGAGCGGCTTCGCCCAGCACTACCAGCAAGTGCACCGGACGGTGCGCGGGACCGACCGCTACCACCGGGTCATGCTCGGCATGTCCCGGCTGATGAGCGAGCAGGGCCTCGACAAGCAGGGGCGCCTGCAGATCCCGGCGCCGCTGCGCAAGCACGCCCAGCTGGACAAGGAGGTCGTCGTGGTCGGCGTCTTCGACCACGTCGAGATCTGGGACGCCAAGCAATGGGCCGAGGTGGTCGCCGCCGAAGCCGAGACCGCCTACCTGGACCAAGCCGCCGACTTCTTCAATGGCGGCTTCCCCGAGCCCGAGGAGGAGAGGCCGTGATCCTCTTGAGCCGACACATGACCCGCCCGATCAAGCCGTCCGGTCCGACCGTCCACGAGCCGGTGCTCCTGAAGGAGAGCCTGCAGCTGCTCGCGCCTCAGCGCGGCGGCCTCTACCTGGACGCCACCGTCGGCGGCGGCGGGCACTCCGCCGCCATCCTGGAGGCCGACGAAGGCGTGCGCCTGATCGCGGTCGACCGCGACGCCGAAGCCCTCGACCGCGCCCGCGAGCGCCTGGCGCCCTACGGCGACCGGGTGATCTTCGAGCACGCGCCCTTCTCGGCCGTGCCCGAGCTGCTGCCGGAGTCCTGGCGCGGCAAGCTCGACGGCGTGCTGGCCGACTTCGGGGTCTCCTCCGACCAGCTCGAGGACCCCGACCGCGGCTTCTCCTTCCTGAAGGACGGGCCCCTCGACATGCGCATGGACGCGACCCTGCAGAAGACCAGCGCCGCCAAGCTGCTGGCCTGCGCCAGCGAGGACGAGCTCGAGGCCTGGCTGCGGGACTACGGCGAGGAGCGCTTCGCCCGCCGCATCGCCCACGGCCTGGTCGAGGCGCGCCGCCGCGGCCCGCTGCTGCGCACCTCGCAGCTGACCGACCTGGTCGGCCGCATCGTGCCGCGCACCCGCGGCAACATCCACCCGGCGACGCGCACCTTCCAGGCGCTGCGCATCGCCGTGAACCGCGAGCTGGATGAGATCGACGCCCTGCTCTCCGCCGTCCCGGCGCTGCTGGGCCCGGGCGGGGTGTTCGCCGCGATCAGCTTCCACTCGCTCGAGGACCGCAAGGTCAAGCTCGCCTTCCGCAACGAGGTCCGCTCGCGTCAGTACCTGGACCTCGCCAAGGGCGGCGTCACTCCCGGACCCTCCGAGCTGCGCCGCAACCCGCGTTCGCGCAGCTCCCGGCTGCGCGCCATCCGCCGGCTGGAGGAGGGGTGCGCGTGAACGGCCGCGTCGCCGGCCTGATCGCACTCATCCTGTGCGAACTGCTGGGCGGGCTCAGCCTGCGCAACGAGGCCCTCGCTGCGCGCGCTCGCGCCGAGGCGCACCGCCGTCAGCAGATCGTCTCCCTCCAGCGGCAGCGCGCGGCCGAGGCCCGCACCCAAGCCTGGATCTCCCCGGTCGCCGCCGCCCGCCGCGCCGCCGAAGCCCGCCCCCAGACCCTGCCCGAGCTATGAGCGCCAATCGCCTGACTCCGCTCCACCCCGCCTGGCTGCTGGCCCCGCTGGGCCTGGTCTACGCGGGCGTGCTGCTGCAGTTGGTGCTGATGAGCGCCTTCCCCGACGCCAGGCGCGTCGGCGTCGCCGCCGGCCTGACCCGCGCCGAGAGCAGCGTCGAGGTGCCGCGCGCCAGCATCCTGGATCGCCACGGCGTGCCGCTGGCGGTCTCGGTGCCCGAATGGCGGCTGGTCGTCGACGACCTGCCGCGCTGGCGCCGCTACACGCGGCCGGAGTACTCCTTCACCGATCAGGAAGTGGCGGCGGAGATGGCCCCTGTCGCCGCCACGGTCGGCTTGCCGCTGACCGACCTGGTCGCCGCCCTGCGAGGGGCGCAGCAGCGATCCGTGCTCGCCGAGAGGCTGTCTCCCGAGACCGTCTCTCGGCTCCGGCCGCTGCTCCGCGCGACTCCCGGGACCGGTCTGAAGCTGGAGAACTTCTGGCGCCGCGACTACCCCCAGGCCGAGAACCTCTCCCACCTGGTCGGCTTCGCGATCCACGAGGGCGCGAAGGGACCGACCCCCGAGATCAAGGGCAAGTCCGGCCTGGAGTACAAGTACGACCTGGCCCTGCGCGGTCAGCCGGGCACCAAGAAGGCCCTGCGGGTGACGGCCGCCTTCGGCATCAACCCGGCGATGGGTTACTCCGAGCCCGTGCCGGCGGTGGATCAGCGCACCACCCTCGACGCCGCCCTGTCCGCGCGCCTGCGCCAGGAGCTGGTCGAGCTGATGGCCGAACACCGCACCGATTGGGCGGGCGGGCTGGTGCTGGATCCGCGCAGCGGCGAGATCCTGGCCTTGGCCGGGCTGCCGGACTACGACCCCAACGACCCCGGCGCCAAGCTGGACGAGAAGGGCGAGCCGGTCGGCACCTCCTCGCCGATGGGCTGGGGCCTGTCGCCGGGCAGCACCATGAAGCCGCTGGTGGTGGCGCGCGCGCTGGCCACCGGGGCGATCGGCCCGCGCCAGAGCTTCAGCCAGGACGGCGGCCGCTGGTACGCCCGCGGGGCCAAGCAGCCGCCGATCCGGAACGCCCGCGGGGTGCCGAACCGCCCCCTCGACTGGCGCGAGACCGTGATCCACAGCTCGAACATCGCCGCCGGCAAGATCGGCATGGAGCTGGGGCGGGAGCGCCTCCGCGAGCTCCTGCTCGACCTGCGCTTCGACCAGAAGATCGACCAGCTGCCCATGCGGCACGACATCGGTCTGCTCGGCAGCGACTACCTCTGGAGCGAGCGGCAGACCCGCTGGACCGTGCCCTCCGTCTCGATCGGGCACCAGTTCCTGGTCACTCCGCTGCGCCTGGCGGCGGCGCACGCCTCCCTCATCAACGGCGGCCTGCTGTTCGACCCTCACCTCGAAGTCGGCGACGCGGCAGCGCCGACGCGGGTCTTCCCCGAGCACGTGGCCCGGCAGATGCAGGACGCCATGGTGGGGATGGTCCAGCTGGAGAAGCGCGACTGGCTGAACGACGTGCCCTTTGCCTGGGGGGGCAAGAGCGGCACCGTGCAGCATGAAGTCAAGAAGGATCAGTACACCAGCCTGTTCGTCGGATTCGCGCCGGCGGAGGACCCGCGTTACCTCGCCTTGGTCGTCGCCAAGGCCCCGAAGGGGAAGGAGTACTACGGCTCCCGGGTGGCCGGCCCGGCGGTCCGGGACCTGCTCCACTGGGCGCTCAGCCGCGATGGCGACGTCGCGCCCTTGGCGGCCTTGGATCCGGCGACGATTCCGGCTATCGTTCCTACGCAGGAACGATGAGGCTTTCGCGGCTGGCCGAACGACTGAAGGACGCATGCACGCTGGTAC
>CAZXTO010000262.1:0-5137 GCA_964643675.1 uncultured Planctomycetales bacterium | reverse complement strand
CACCAGAGTTCGACCTCGCCGCCGGCCTCGCCATCGGCCCGGCGGCGGGCGGCGGCGTCGCGCGGGTCGACCGCCTCCCCGCCCAGCCCGGGGCCGTCGAGCAGCAGCCAGGGTTCTTCCTGGCCGGGGGCGGTCCAAGGCGCCTCGAGGCGGTCGCGGGTGGTGCCGGCCTCCCCCGCCACCAGGGCCTCGGCCCCGGTCAGGCGTCGGAACAGGCTGCTCTTGCCAGCGTTGGGGGCCCCGCGCAGTCCGATCCGCAGCGGCCCCGAGCGCTGGCGGCGTTGCCGTTCCCCGCGCTGTCCTTCCGCCAACGCGACGGCGGCGGCCTCCAGCAAGGGCTCCAGCTCGGCCGGCTGCAGGTCCTGGGAATCCCCCTCCTCGAAGTCCAGGCTGGCCTCGAGTTCGGTGAGGGCGCCGGCCAGGGCCTCGCGGGCTCGCTCCAGCACCGCCCCGGCCGGTCCGGCCAGCAGCGAGGCGGCGGCCGCCGCCTCGGCGGCGCTGCGGCTCTCCACCAGGCCGAGCACGGCCTCGGCCTGGCTCAGGTCGAGGCGGCCGTTGAGGAAGGCGCGGCGGGTGAACTCGCCCGCTTCGGCCAGCCTCGCCCCGCGCTCCTGCAAGCCGGCCAGCACCGCCTCGACCACCGGCCGGGAGCCGGGCAGGTGCAGCTCCAGCACGTCCTCGCCGGTCGCCGACGCGGGGCCGGGGAAGACCAGCAGCTCCACCGCCACCACCGCGCCGGGCGACCACTCCAGCTCCCCGGCCAGCGCGGCCCGGGTCCGGCCGGGTCGGGGACAGCGCGGCGGCAGCAGGTCATCGACCGAGTCCAGCAGACCGGGTCCGCTCAGCCGCAGCACCGCGCGCTCGGCCGGCCCCGGCGGCGTCGCCGGGGCCACGATGGCGTCGCGTCTACTTGCTGCCACCGGCCGGAGCCGGCGCCGCCACCGGCCAGCGCTTCTTGATCACCTTCTGCTCGAAGATGCCGAGGCCGCTCGAGGTGATCATGTACAGCGACAGGCCCGCCGCGTAGTTGTAGAGCATCACGCCGAACAGGATCGGCATGAAGGTCATCATCTTCTGCATCTGGGCCTGCTGCGGGTCGGTCGGCTTCGGCATCGAGCGCTGGTGGAAGACCCACAGGAAGACCATGATGATCGGCAGCACGTTCAGGCTGGTCACGCCGGTGAACGGGAAGAAGTCCAGGATCGGGCCGCCGAAGTCGATCAGGGCGTCCGGCCGCGACAGGTCCTCGATCCAGCCGGTGAAGGGCTTCTGGCGCAGCAGGATCGAGCAGCGCAGGGCCGCGAACAGGCCGATGAAGATCGGGAACTGGAGGAAGATCGGCAGGCAGCCGCCGAGCGGCGGCGAGATCTTGTGCTCCTTGTAGAGCTTCATCGTCGCCTGCTGCTTCTTGGCCGGGTCGTTGGCGTACTGCTCGTTGATCTTCTCCATCAACGGCTTCACGGCCGCCATGCGGACCTGGTACGAAGCCATCTTGACCTGCGAGTGACGGTTGATCGGGAACAGGATCAACCGCACCAGCACCGTCATCAGGATGATCGCCACGCCCCAGTTGCCGACCAGGCTCTGGAACATCTTCAGGATGCCGAGGATCAGCGGCGCGATCCACTCGGTGAAGAACATCCGGTAGAAGAAGGAGCCGCCGTAGTCGACGTGCTCGATCACCGCCGACAGCGGCGCGTAACCCTGCTCGAACACGGCCGGGTCCTTGGGACCCAGGTACCACTCGAAGCTCTGCGACTCGCGCGCGGCGCCGGGGCCGCCGACGTGGACCTGGAAGTCGCCGCCGACCGAGGTCCGCATCCAGGTGCCGTTGTAAGCCTGGCGGCTGAGGTCGGAGGCGCGGCGGCCGTAGCGGAGGAGCACAGACTGGACGAAGTTCAGGTCCTCGCCGCTGCTGGCGGACACCTGTTCGTTGCTGGGATCCCCGACACCCTCGGCGGCGAGGCTGCTCCAGCTCTCCAGCACCGCCAGCGCGCGATCGCGCTCCTCCGGCGTGAAGGCGGCCAGGATCTCCTTCTCGTAGACCTCGGCGTCGATCAGGACCTCGGCGGTGGCGCCCTCGAAGTCCTTGCCGATCGGGCGCAGCGCGCTGAGGAAGTACTTCGAGCCCTCCAGCACGAAGGCGAAGCGCCCCTTCCAGCTCACGGCGCTGTTGCGGTCCTCCGGCAGCTCGCCGCGGGGATGGAAGATCTCCATGTCCTCGGCCTTGCCCTCCTGGAGACGGCCGACCGCGGCGTAGGGATTGGGATAGAAGCGGTCGCGCTCGACGATGATGCCGCCGCCGGTGTTGAGCCGGAAGTGGTGGTAGCCGCTGCCCTCAGAGGTGATGCCCTCGGTCGGCTCCAGCCCCAGCTCCAGGTCGATGTGGCGGGCGGCGGCGGCCAGGCGCAGCCGCTTGGTGATCCGGACCCCGGTCGGAGTGGTCAGCTCCAGCTCGATCTCCTGGCCGCCGTCGGCGGTCGCCTGGATCTCGCCGGCGCTCCAGTCGGCGGCGTCCAGGTCGACGCCGAGGGTGCCCTTCGGCTCCCACAGGCGCAGGGCGTCGCGGCGGCGGTAGTTGATGCCGGTGGCCTCCGCCTCGGCGCCAGGCGGGCGCGCCACCGGAGCGTTGTAGAGCACCAACCAGTCCTCCTCGACCAGCGGCTCCTCGGCCCCCAGCCTGGAGGTGTAGCCCTTCAGCTTGACCTGCATGCAGCCGCCGCCGCGGGTGGACCACTTGGTCCACAGGTGCTCGTTCTCGAGCACGAAGCGGCCTTCCTCGGCGCGCCCAGGGTCGTCGAAGCTCTCGGTGCGGGACTGCGAGCTCCCTCCGGTCAGCTCCTGTTGGTCCGGGCTGCAGGTCTTCAGGATGAAGAAGGCGGCGAGGCCCCAGAGCAGGAGGGGAATGATCTTGCTGAATTTCATGGTGCTGCTCAGCGTCCGGCCAGCAGGCGCTCGCCCAGGCTGTCGGGCAGGCCGTCGGCGGCGAGGATGCGGCGGCGGGCCGAGGCGACGTCGTACTCGACGCGCCGCCAGCGCACGGTCTTGCCGTCGTAGAGGGCGTATCCGAGCCGGGGATCGCCGTCCCGCGGCTGCCCGACCGAGCCGACGTTGATCAGGTAACGGCGGCCGTCTTCGATCTCGAGGGTGTCGTGGCCGTCCATCGCCCGCCGGAAGGGGGCCCCCTCGACGAACCAACCCGGGTGGTGGGTGTGGCCGAAGAAGGTCAGCCGGTGGTCGGCGGCGGCGAAGTTGGCGGCCAGCTTGTCGGGCGTCTTGTCGGCGCCGGGCATCAGGTACTCGGCCAGCGGGTCGCGCGGGCTGGCGTGGACCAGCTGCAGCTCCTCGGCGCCGTTGCCCGGATTCACGGCCATCGCCGGCACCAGCTCGCCGAGCCAGTCCCAGATCGGCCAGTTGCGCTCCTGCTCGGGGTCGAGCGCGCGGCGGCTGAAGTCGACCGCCTGCAGCGCGCGCTCGTTGAAGCCGAAGGCCTCGCGGTCGTCGAGCAGGGCGGCGTCGTGGTTGCCCAGCAGGCAGACCTGGCAGCGCTCGCGCACCAGCTCCACCACCTCGCGCGGGCTGGCGCCGTAGCCGACCACGTCGCCGAGGCACACGACCGCCTCGACGCCGAGCTGGTCGAGGTCGGCGAAAGCAGCCTCGAGCGCCTCGATGTTGGCGTGGAGGTCCGAGATGAGGGCGATCAAGGCGCGCGGAGCGGGTGGCGGATTGGCTTCCAGGGGAGCTATCCTGGTCGCCGGAGCGGGGTATCTTCCGCCTCCCCCCGCCATCGAGCAAGAACCCGTCCCCGCCCGACGTGCATCCCATGCTGGCTACCCTCCTCCTCTTCCTCCCGCTGTTCCAGGATCCCGCCGCCCAGGAGCCCCTGCCCGAGGGCGTGATTGCCAAGGTCGGCGACACCCTGGTGCAGAAGTCCGATTACCTGGATTTCCTCTACCTCCGGCTCGGCAAGCGCCCGGTCGAGGAGTACGTGGCCGACCTCCTGGTCCAGGAGGAGGCCAAGGCCTACGGCATCTCGCTCAGCGACGCCCAGCTCGAGGAGATGGCCTCCGAGCGCGAGAAGACCGAGCGGGAGGCCCTCCAGGAGGGCGAATTCCTCGACCGGCTGCGCCGCGAAGGCAAGGACCTGGCCATGTACCGGGCCCTGATCCGGGAAGAGCTGCGGCGCGAGTACCTGACCGGCGAGCTGGTCCGGGCCACCCGGGTGGTCACCGACGAGCGCCTCCACCAGGAGTTCGAGCGCGAGTACGGCCTGGAGGGCCTCAAGCTCAAGGTCCGCCACGTGCTGGTGATGCCCAACGTGCTGCGCGCCGACCGGATCCGCGCCGGCGCCAAGCCGAACGAGATCGACGTCAACCAGCTCAAGGGCGAGGCCCGGGAGCTGGCCGAGGCGGCGCGCCAGCGGCTGGCCGACGGCGAGGACTTCGCCGCGGTGGCGGCCTCGGCTTCCCACGACCGGGTCACCCGCGACGACGGCGGCGAGCTGCGCAACTACAACGGCCGCCTCTACGGGCCGGCCTTCCGCGGCGCGGTCGAGGGCCTCGAGGTCGGCGGCTTGTCGGCGGTGGTCGAGACCGGCGCCGGCTACCACGTGATCCAGCTGGTGAGCCGCACCGAGACCAAGCTCGAGGACGTGCGGGCCGACCTGACCCAGGCCATCCTGGAGTCCGAGCCGACCTGGCAGGAGCGCAGCGCCCTGGTCCAGAGCCTGCGTGGCAAGGCCAAGATTCAGCTCTGGTAGAGCCCCAGCTCGGCGATGCGCGCCGCCACCGCCGGCGGCAGCGCGTCGCCCGGGTCCTCGCCGGCACGGAGGCATCGGCGGAGTTCGGTCGCCGCCAGGTCGACCAGCGGCATCGCCAGCATCCGGCCGGGCATGCCCGCCTGCAGGCCTTCCCAGCCGCGCCGCGGGAACCAGACCGGCTCGGCCAGCTCGAGGATGCGCTCCAGGCGGCGCCAGGAGCGCCAGTGCTGCTGGGAGTCGCCCCCCAGGACCAGGAACAGCCGGGCCTCGGGGCGCTCCCCGTGGAGCCGCTCGAGGGTGTCCACGGTGTAGGAAGGGCCCTCCCGCTCCAGCTCCCAGCGGCACAGCTGCTCGCCCGGGCGGCCGGCCAGGGCGAGC
>CAZXTO010000261.1:0-5158 GCA_964643675.1 uncultured Planctomycetales bacterium | reverse complement strand
CTTCGCGCACCGACCAGTCGCCGGTCTTGGGGTTGTAGACCTGGGTGCCGAGCAGGTCGGCGGGCAAGAGATCGGGCGTGAACTGGATGCGCCGGTAGCTGCCGCCGAGGGCGATCGCCAGCGACTCGACCGCCAGCGACTTGGCCAATCCGGGAACGCCCTCGAGCAGCACGTGGCCGTCGGCGAGCAGGCCGGTCAGCATGCCGTCGATCAGCTCCTTCTGGCCGACGAGGACCGACTCGACCTCCTCGGTCACGCGGCGGAGGAAGGCGCTCTCCCGCTGGATGCGGTCGGCGACGGCGGAGACGTCGTTCAAGGCTGCGGGCTGCTGCGGGGTCGGGTCGGCCGAAGGCGGAGTCTAGCAGCCCTCGCCGGGGTGGCATCCCCTGGAAGCCACACTACGGCCGCCACCTCGCGCCCCCAGGTCGCCAGAACCCACTACTGAACGAGGTCGAGGACCCCGTCAGCGCCAGCATCCCAGAGCCACCGCTCCACGTCGTCCCGCTGAAGGTGATGGGCGGGAGCGGAGTCCTCGTTCTCCAAGCGGATCATGAGGACGTCTTCGGCGTCGGACCCGTTCTCACTCCCCGCGAACAGGGAGATGGACGAGTACTGACTGAGGTCGTCGACCAGGGTCTCATCCGCGATCGGCCGAAAACTCCTCTCCGTCAAGGAGAAGTAACTGATGGCATGACGAGAGGTGTCGAGGACGACCAGGAGTTCGGGAAACTTGGGTTCCCAATCGCAGTCTCCGTGTCCGCTGACTTCCGTGCCGGAGTAGAGAATCTCCACGGGGATTGCGGAGCCGGAGGGAACGGAGAGTTCGAGAGTCGCCACTCCAATCAAGGAGATCGTGCCCTCCGGATTGGTCCCCATCACCACGACACGGGAGTGGTCCAACGGGGTGACGGACTGGATGCGGAAGTAACCTCCAGAAGCGCACTCCAGCATGACCTGCTTCCTGGGGCCAGGAGGCACCTCAGGCCAAACGTGCAGCGCACTCCCGCCGGGCCTCCACGACACATCCCCAACACCTGCCCCTCGGACGCTGAGCTTGAAACGCCCCTGATCAAGACCTGAAAAGGGTTCGAGCGGTGTGCCTGAGAAGAGGTCGGGGGAGAACGCGGCGAGCTGTCCAGTTTCGACGCGCTCCTGAGGGGAAGGAGCGGTGCCAGGGTCGGGTCGTCCGCAGCCGAGTGAAAGGAGGCCGATGAGGAACGGGGCAAGAAAGAAGGGACCACGCATCGTCAGGACTCAACCATCGTAGCTCCACTGATCGATCGTCCCATCTCCAAGGCGATCCCACAACGAAAGGGCTGCGAAGCCGCCATACAGTGGACGTGGGAAGAAGCGGTCACGTGGCTCCATGGTCAAGAGCAGGGTGTTTGGAGCGCCCGAGGGATCGTCTGTAGCCAGATTCGTGGCGAAGCACAGCATCTCCAGAATCTGAGGAAACTCCGAATACGAGGCGATCTCGAGGAGGTTGTCCTCCGCAAGGTCCAGGTACAAGAGCCGAGCATTGGTGTAGTCGAAGAGGATGAGCTTGTTGTTGAAATCCTGAGCGAACCCCATGTCAAGGACATCTCCGACGTCAAAGCCTCGATAGATGAGTTCGGGCGAATAGACGGGGCCGCTCGGCGTCCAACCGAAATCGAAGCGGTAGATGGCCGGCTCTTGATTCCCCGTGAGCCTGCCGGCGACAAAGAGCTGCCCAGCCCTCCCGAGCCGAATGCTGAGAGGCTGGAAGTCCCCTTCTGCCTGCGACGCAATCGTCAGGTTCCAGGACTCCTGTATGACTCCATCGAATTTGCCGACCGAGAGGAGGTCGGAGCAAGGATAGAGAGTGACCGAGAAGAACGCGCCGCCCGTGCCATAGTAAAGGGTCGTAGCGCGCAACGCGCCCGCATCGATCTGAGGGCGAGGGACGACGGTACTCGGAGTGATGCCCGGAGCCTGGCTCGCACAGTGGATGGTCAAGGAGCATGCAGTCGCGACACAGTAGAGAATCCCGCAACCCTCCTCGCAGTAGTACTGATTAGCGACTCTCTCCATTCGAGCACACAGGGTGTCCATGACCCTCTGCAGCTCGAGTCCAGTCAGATTGACAGACGCCCACGCAGTCGCGCACTTCAAGAACTCGGCTTCCACCTGGATGGCCTCGCACTCCGCGTACGGGTCACCCGCAGAATGGCCGCCAGCGACGTGGGCTCCTTCGTGAACCAGGATGGACGCCAGCGCCGCGTTCGAAGCGGAGCCGGGCAGCCGGGAAGCCACGTCGAGGAGATCAGGATTGATATTGGTGCCGGGGTTCAGATTCGGAGGATCCCCCCCAGTCTGATAGGTCAGGACTTCGTTGCCGACACTCCCAGGCGGCTCCGTCTTCGTCGAAGCGAGGTACCTCTCATTCATTCCGGCATTGCCCTCGGTGGAATACCGATCCTCTTGGATACTCTCGTCGACCTCCTTTACCGCATCCTCGAGCTCGGACGAGGTACCGCCATTGGCTCCGCATCCGCTGCAGTTCTGAATCACCGTTGCCGCGAAAGCGGCAGCGCTCACGAGCGCGTCCTCCCTCGGAGTGGTTGGACAGGAAGTGATGAGGTGGTCTCCGTTTCCGGCGAGCACCCCGCGGAACCGGGGAGGCCCTGTCTGTTCGACCGTGTATCCAGCGAAGATGGCCGCGCAAAAGAGGACAGCGAAGAGGCCAATAGGAGCCCAGGCGATAATCCGCATTCTCTGTTCCTAGCTCGTCCATCGACCGATCGCAAGGCACCTTGAATAGTGTTCCTCCTCTTTCCCTCTGGACGGCGGCTCTGACCAGCCAGTGCCGGGGCGGCCAAGAGGGCGCGGGATTCCGGACTCCAGACCGATGGTAGATTGGCGGTCTGCTCGCATCGGCCGACCCCTTCCACTGCCCAGCTCCCATGCCCCGACTTCCGCTCCGCCGGTCCGCCTCATTCGCCGCCGCCGCCCTCTGCGCCGCCGCCGCGCCCGCCCAGCAGGGCGGCCAGGCCCCGCCCGGGCTCGACCGCGAGGCGATGTGGTACGCCCCCACCGCCGAGGACTGGGCCAAGCCCTGCCTGATCGAGTGGCAGCGCAGCTGGGAGGACGCGATCGCGGTCAGCAAGCAGACCGGCAAGGCGATCCTCGTCTGCGTCAACATGGACGGCGAGATCGCCAGCGAGCACTACGCCGGCGTTCGCTACCGCCAGCCGGACATCGCCGAGCTCTACGAGCCCTACGTGTGCGTGATCGCCTCGGTCTACCGCCACAACCCGCGCGACTTCGACGAGAACGGCCAGCGCATCGAGTGCCCGCGCTTCGGCGGCGTGACCTGCGGCGAGCACATCTGGATCGAGCCGGTGCTGTTCGGCAAGTACTTCGAGGGCACGCGGGTGGCGCCGCGCCACATCATGGTCGAGCTCGACCAGAGCGAGGTCTACGACGTCTACTACGCCTGGGACACCGACTCGGTCTTCCAGACCATCGAGGACGGCATCGAGCAGCGCGAGTACCAGCCGCCGGAGCAGCCGCGCGGCGACCGCTCGCTGGCGGAGAAGGTGGCGAGCAAGGACGCGCGCGACCGCGAGGAGGTCGAGGCCGCCTACACCGACGGCGACGCCGCGCTGCGGCAGAGCCTGATGGAGGCGGCGGTGGCGTTGGGCGAGGAGGCGCCGGTCGATCTGCTGCGGCTGGCGATCTACGGCTACGACCTCGAGCTGAGCGAGATGGCGCGCCAGGCGCTGGCGCAGAGCCAGGATCCCGACGCCGTGCCGCTGATCTCGGAGGCGCTGCGGGTGCCGCTGGCCGAGGCCGAGCGCGAGGGCCTGATCGGCGCCCTCGAGCGCATCGGCGAGACCGACGACAAGGCGCGCAAGCTGGCCGGCGTGCACCGCGGCCTGGGCCAGCGCTCCGACACCGTCGACGTCGAGGGCTGGGCCGACGGCCTGGCCGAGCTGGACGCCGCCGACCTGGCGGTGGACTGGGACACGCTGAAGGCGCAGCTCGACTACGTCGACCTGCAGGCGCGCTCGCGGCCCGGCGACGCCGAGGCGCGGCTCGAGAGCGCCGAGGCCTACCTCGCCTTCGCGGTCGATCCGAACACCGCCGCCAGCCTGTCGGCCGACCGCCGCAACGGCGCCAAGTACACCCGGCTGCTGTTCGAGGACGCGCGCAACGCCGCGCTCGAGGCCGAGACCCTCGGCTACCAGGGCTGGCGGCTGGACTCCACCCTCGCCCTGGTCGCCCACTACCTCGGCGAGGCGGACGAGGCCGAGCGGCGCGCCGAGGCCGCCGTCGCCGCGCTGCCGGCGGGCGAGCAGAGCTGGAACGCGGTCGCCACCCTGGCGCTGTTCGCCGGCGCCCGCCAGCGCGCCATCACCGACAAGGTGCAGGCGAAGGAGGACTGGCCGCCCGAGTGGCTGACCGACGTGCACGCCGCCTACTCGGTGATCGCGCGCCACCCGCTGTGCACCGAGGTCCAGGTCACCGAGCACTACGACTTCCTGACCACCCTCGAGGCCGCCGGGCAGGCCTGGCAGGTCCTGGAGCAGGGCCTGCAGCGCTTCCCGGTGTCCTGGGAGCTGCACACGCGGCTGCGGCTGCGGGTGATGCACGAGCAGGGCGTGAACGGCCTGGAGCAGACCTACGAGACCCTGCTGGCGCGGCCGGACGCCCACCCGCACCTGGAGTGGTTCGCCGGCTACGCGACCATCGTCGCCGCCGAGATCCACCGCCGCCGCGGCATGGACGCCGAGGCCGAGGCCGCCTACCAGCGGGCCGTCGGCCACTACGAGGCCTGCGTCGCGACCAGCCCCGAGACCCGCGACACGGCCGACACCTACCTGGCCCTGATCGAGGCCGGGCAGGCGCGGCTGCGGCTGACCCGCGGCGACCTCGACGGCGCCCTGGCCCTGCTCCAGGCCAGCTTCGCCCGCGAGCCGCAGGGTGCCAACACCCGCGACGGCCTCAACCTGTCGGCGGTGGACACCGCCAAGACCCTGATGCAGCGCTTCCGCGACGCCGAGCGCGCCGACGGCGTGGCGGCGGTGCAGGCCGAGCTGGACCGGCTGCGGCAGATCGACCCGGCGCTGCTCGAGCTGCCCGAATGGGACCGCGGCGGCCGCCCCAGCCCGGACGCGCAGCGGCGCGGGCGCGG
>CAZXTO010000260.1:0-5169 GCA_964643675.1 uncultured Planctomycetales bacterium | reverse complement strand
GCCGTGGCCGCGCACCATCTCCTGCCAGCGGGCGAGGGCGCTGCCGTCGTCGAGCGCGCGAGCGCCGGCCTCGGGATCGCCGCTGAGCTGCAGCACCAGCGCCCGCAGGTCCGGCGGGCCGCCGCCCTGCAGGCAGCTCAGCGCCTCCTCCACCTCGAGGGCGTTGCCGACCGCCGCGCCGAGCGGCTGCGACATGTCGGTCAGGTGGGCGGTGGTGCGCACGCCGGCGTCGTTGCCGATGCGCACCAGGGAATCGGCCAGCGCCTGCGCCTGGGCCTCGTCCTGCATGAAGGCGCCGCTGCCGCACTTCACGTCGAGCACCAGCTCCTCGATGCCCTCGACCAGCTTCTTAGACAGGATCGAAGCCGTGATCAACGGGATCGAGGGCACCGTCTGGGTCTCGTCGCGCAGCGCATAGAGGATGCGGTCGGCCGGGGCGACCCGCTCGGTCTGGCCGTTGATGAAGCAGCCGGCGTGCTCCAGGACCGCGCGCAGCTCCGCTTCGGCGAGGTCGGTGCGGTAGCCGCGGATCGCCTCCAGCTTGTCCAAGGTGCCGCCGGTGATGCCGAGGCCCCGCCCGGAGAGCATCGGCACCCGCTTGCCGAGCGCGGCCCACAGCGGCGCCAGCACCAAGGAGACCTTGTCCCCGACGCCGCCGGTGGAGTGCTTGTCGACGAAGGGGCCGGCGAGGCCGTCCCAGGACAAGGAGTCGCCGGACTCGGTCATGGCGCGGGTCAGCGCCACGGTCTCGGCCGGGCTCATGCCGCGCAGGTAGACGAAGGCCAGCCAGGCCGCCGCCTGGGGCCGGGTGACGCTGCCGTCGACCACCCCCTGGATGAAGTGGCGGATGTCGGCATCGGACTGTTCCCGGCCTTCACGTCGGTCCTCGAGCCAGCGGTCGATCATCGGGCCGCATGATGCCTGGGCGGCGGCGCGGGAAAAAGGACTTGCGCGTGGGGATTTGGGGCCTATCCTACCCCACGCAAATGAGACTGATTCTCATTAACATCCTGCGCGCCGCCCGCCTGGCGGCCCGGCCCCAGCCCGCCCTGGCGACCCTCGCCCTGGCCTCGTTGGTGCCGGCCTGCGCAGCCCAGCCGCAGGAAACCGGCCTCGAGGGCCGCGTGGAGCGCCGGCTGGGCCTGATGGGCACCTCGCTGGAACTCGAGGTGGAGGCGGCCGACCGCGCCGCCGCCCTGCTGGCCTCCGAAGCCGCCGTACGGGCGCTGGAGGCCACCGAGGACCGCCTCTCGACCTGGCGGCCCGACTCCGAGCTGGCGCGGCTGAACGCCGCCCCCATCGGCCAGCTCTTCCCTGCCTCCCCCGCGCTGCGCGCGGACCTGGAGGCCGCTCTGGGCTGGTCCCAGGCAACCGGCGGCGCCTTCCAGCCCGCCGTGGCGCCCTTGGTTCGCAGCTGGGATCTGCGCCAGGGCGGTCGCTTCCCCACTCCCGCCGAGCTGGAGCAGGCGCTCGCCGCCAGCCGCCCCGGCGCCTTCCGCCTGACCGAGGACGGGGTCCTCCGCGCCCGAGCGGAAGCCGGCCTGGAGGAGGGCGGCTTCGGCAAGGGCCGCGGCCTCGACCTCGCCCTGGCCGCCTTGCGGGCCAGCGGCGCCCGCCGGGCGCGCCTCGACCTCGGCGGCCAGCTGGCCTTCCTCGGCGCACCCGCGGCGCCGGTCCCGGTGGCCCACCCGCAGCAGCGTGACCAGGTCGCGGTGCTGCTCGAGCTCGACGGCGGCTCGCTCGCGACCTCCGGCAACTCGGAGCGCGGCCTGGTCGTCGACGGCCGCCGGATCGGCCACCTGCTCGACCCCCGCAGCGGCCGACCGGCGGCGGACTTCGGCAGCCTCAGCGTGTGGGCGCCCGACGCCACCGCCGCCGACTGCCTCTCCACCGGGCTCTACGCCCTCGGTCCCGAGGCCGCCCTGGCCTGGGCCGAACGACACCCCGGCATCGAGGTGCTGATCCTCGACACGCGCAAACCTGGCGGGCTGCGCATCCACGTCACCCGCGGCCTCGAAGGCCGCATCAAGACCTCCCAGCCCTAGCAAGACATGCGTCTGACCCCCATCTTCGCCCTGCCGCTGCTCGCCGCCCCGCTGGCCGCCCAGGATCCGCCCACCAACTCCGAGCTCGCGCGCCGCATCGACCTGCTCGCCGAGGAGCTCGAGACCCTGCAGGTCGACCAGGCCCCGGTCGCCGGCGAGAGCCGCTTCGGCCTCAGCCCCGCCGCCTCCAAGGTCTACGCCGCCGGAGAAGGCATCTCCTTCGGCGGCTACGGCGAGATGCTCTACCAGCGCTACTCCGGTTCCACCATGACCGACATGTGGGACTTCTACCGCGCCATCCTCTACGTCGGCTACAAGTTCGACGAGAGCTGGGTGTTCAACTCCGAGATCGAGATCGAGCACGTCGACGAGATCGCGCTCGAGATGGCCTACCTCGACCACCTCGTGTCCGACTCCTTCAACCTGCGGGTCGGCCACGTGCTGGTGCCGATGGGCTGGGTCAACGAGATGCACGAGCCCACCACCTTCTGGAGCGCCAACCGCCCGATCGTGGAGCGCTACATCCTCCCGAGCACCTGGCACGAGAACGCGGTCGGCGTGTTCGGCGACGCCGGCGACTTCAGCTACCGCAGCTACCTGATGAGCGGCTTCGACGCCGCCGCCCTCGGCGCCAACCTCGGCACCAGCGGCTTCCGCAAGGGTCGCCAGAAGGGCAGCAAGGCCGCGGCCGAGAACCTGGCCTGGGTCGGGCGCCTGGATTGGAGCGGGGTCGACGGCCTCCTGCTCGGCGGCTCGGCCTACTACGGCAAGTCCGACCAGAACCCGGCCGGCGGCGCCTCCGACTTCGCCACCACGATCCTCGAGCTGCACGCCCAGTACGACTACGAGGCGCTGCGCCTGCGCGGCCTGTGGGCCTCCGGCGAGATGGAGGACGCGACCACCCTCGGCAACCCGGGCGACGAGGTGGACGGCTGGTACCTCGAGGCCGGCTACGACGTCTGCGCCGGCGGCCCGAGCGCCCTGACGCCCTTCGTGCGCTACAGCGAGTACGATCTCGCCGCCGACGCCGCGGCCGATCGCGCCTCGACCTTCGTCACCGTCGGCCTGGCCTACCAGCCGATCTCCCAACTGGTCTTCAAGCTCGACCTGCAGGACCAGGACCACCCCGGAACCGCCGCCGACGCCAAGGTGGTCGAGTTCTCGGCGGGCTACATCTTCTGATCCATGCTCCTCCAACTGGCCTTGATCCTGGCCACGCTGCTCCCCGCCCCGGCGGGGAGCGGCGGCAAGGTCTTCCTCTCCCAGCAGGAGGCGCTGGCGCTGGCCTTCCCGAAGGCCACGGTCGAGAAGAGCACCCACTACCTCGACGAGGACCAGCGCAAGCAGGCCGCCGCCCTGGCCGGCGTGCCGATCCCGAAGGGCGTGGTGCGCGCCTACACCGCCCGCGACGCCGAGGGCGAGCTGGTCGGCACCGCCTACTTCGACCGCCACAAGGTGCGGACCCTGCCGGAGGTGTTGATGATCGTGGTCGGCCCGGATCACAAGGTGAAGCGGATCGAGGTCCTGGCCTTCTCCGAGCCGCTCGACTACCTGCCGAAGGCGAAGTGGTACGGCCAGTTCACCGGCAAGGGCCTGGGCCCGGAGCTGCGCATCAAGAAGCAGATCCGCAACGCCGCCGGCGCCACCCTGACCGCCCGCGCCACCACCGAGGCGGTGCGGCGCATGCTGGCGCTGCACCAGGTGGTCCAGGGTCCGCCCCAGCCCGAGCCGAAGCCTGAGCCCGAGGACGGGACGCCCGCGAAGAGCACGCCGTGAGCCGAGCCGAAGCCTGGTTCCACCACCTCGCCAACCTCCTGGTCGGCGCCACCGGCCTGCTCTACGCCTGGACCCTCTACCTGTGCACGCCCGAGGACGAGTTCGCGCTCGTCAACCACCCCTGGCAGCCGGACCTGCACCACGCCCACCTGTGGACCGCGCCGCTGGTGGTCTTCAGCGCCGGCATGCTGTGGAAGCAACACGGCATGCGCAAGCTGCGCCAACCCGAAGCCGTGCGCAAGGGCAGCGGGGTCGGCCTGCTGGGCACGGCCTGGCCGATGATCCTGTCCGGCTACTGGCTGCAAACCGCGGTCGAACCCAGCTGGCGGCAGGCCTGGCCGATCGTGCACCTGCTCAGCTCCGGGCTCTGGCTGGCGGCCTACCTCGGCCACCAGCTGCGCCGCCCGGCGTAGGCTGGGGGCATGTGCGGCCGCTTCACCCTCACCGCCCCGCGCGCCGAACTCGCCCGGCTGCTGGCGGCTGAGCTCCCGGACGAGGAGCTGCCGGCGCGCTACAACATCGCGCCGAGCCAGGAGGTCGCCGCCGCGGTCGAGCAGGACGGCGTGCGCTGCCTGCGCGGCCTGCACTGGGGCCTGGTCCCCTCCTGGTCGAAGGACCGCAGCGCGGCCACCCGCCTGATCAACGCCCGCTCGGAAACCGTGGCCGAGAAGCCCTCCTTCCGCGCCGCCTTCCGCGCCCGCCGCTGCCTGGTGCCGATGAGCGGCTTCTTCGAGTGGCAGCGCGAGGGCCGCGAGCGCCTGCCGTGGTACTTCTGCTCCCTGAGCGGAGAGCCGCTCGCCGCCGCCGCGATCTGGGAGCGCTGGTCAGGCCCCGACGGCGCCCCCTTCGACAGCGTGGCCTTGCTCACCACCGCCGCCAACGGCGTGATGGAGCCGGTCCACCACCGCATGCCGGTGCTGCTCGACGAAGCCGGCCGCGCGATCTGGATGCAGGGCGCCGCCGAACGCCGCCAGCTCGAGGCCTTGCTGCAGCCGGCGCCGGAGCCGCTGCTGCAGCGATGGCGGGTCAGCCGGGCGGTCAACCGCGCCAGCCACCAAGGGCCGGACTGCATCCAGCCGGCGCCTCCCGAGGGCCTGTTCGAGGATCCGGCGGGCTGAGCGAGGCCGGCGGATCGCGCCGGCCTCTCACGACCGCTCAGTCGAGCTCGATGCGCAGCGGGTCGGTGCCGGTCTCGGTCGTGATCTCACGCAGGAGCTCGCCGGTGGGCCCCAGGACCTGCAAGCGCAGCTCCCCGGCCGGGAGGTCGGTGAGCACGAAGTCGCCGCCGGAGGCGGTCAGGGCCTGGTCGAGGCCGAAGTCAGCCCTTGGCGACCCGCCCGGCCAGTCC
>CAZXTO010000259.1:0-5220 GCA_964643675.1 uncultured Planctomycetales bacterium | reverse complement strand
CCACCACCAACCCGCAGTCGGAGCCGGCTTCGCCGTCGTGGCCGGGCGCGCCGACCGCCAGCTCGGGGCTGCCGTCGCCGTCGAGGTCGTCGAGCACCGCCAGGGCGCTGCCGAACTCGGCGTGGGCCTGCTCGCCGGCCAGGCTGCGCAGGAGAGCGCCGCTCGCGCCGGAGTAGAGGTGGAGGCGGCCACCGCCGCCCTCGGCCGGGGCGCCGACCGCCAGCTCGGGCAGGCCGTCGCGGTCGAGGTCGCCGGCAGGGGCGAGGAAGCTGCCGAAGCGGCCGTCCGCCTCGGCGCCGCGCAGCTCGAAGTGCAGCTCCCCGGTGACGGGGGACCAGACCCGCACCGCGCCGCGGCGGAAGCCGGCTTCGCTCCAGCCGGGGGCGCCGGCGGCCAGCTCGGGCTTGCCGTCGCCGTCGAGGTCGGGCAGGGCGCAGATCACACTGCCGAGGGCCTCGCGCGGCGCCTGCCCGGCGAAGCGGCGCAGCTCGGCGCCGGTCTTGCCGGAGCGCACCGTGACCGCGCCGGAGCGGTCGTTGGAGGGGCCGTCGTAGCGGGCCCCGATCGCGTAGTCGGGCACCCCGTCGCCGTCCAGGTCGCCGAGCGCCGCCACGCTGCAACCGAGCTCCGACCAGGGGCCGTCGCCGGCCAGCTCGCGCAGCACCTCGCCGTCGGCCCCGGAGTGGATCCGGGCCATGCCGGAGCGCTTGCCGACGCCGCGGGCGCCGGGGGCGCCCGCCAGCAGCTCGGGGGCGCCGTCGCCGTCCAGGTCACCGAGCACGGCCAGGGCGCTGCCGAAGCGGGCCTGGTCATGGGGACCGGGCAAGCTGCGCAGCTCCTCCGGCGGGCCCTGCGGGAGCGGTGCGGCGGCGATCAGGGGGAACAGGAGGCCGCCGAGCGGGAGGAGGGGCTGGAGCATGGGGGGCGGTGCGGACCGGGGGCCGAATTAGGCCCACGGGCAGCGCTGGTTAACGACCGAAGGGGCCAGAACGCCGGGAAATCCTCGGCGTTCTGGCAATTCCCGCTCCACCTGGGCGTCGCCGGCGGCCTACTTGCCGCCCTTCTTCACCCACCAGCTCACGAAGTCCTTCTCGAAGTTGCGGCCAAAGCTCTTGCGCACCAGCTTCTCGACCAGCTTGGCGTCCGGCTCGAAGCGGCCGACGGTGCTCCAATTCTCCTCGTACTCCTCCTGCAGCGCCGCCAGGAACTTGCGGAAGCCCTTGGAGTCGCCCTCGAGCCCGTAGACCGCGAAGGCGAAGGCCATGTGGGCCAGGTCGTCCTGGTAGGAGGTGGCCGGGTACTCGTAGAGCTGGTGCAGGGCCGGCTTCGGCCTCACCACCTGCGGCGGCACGCTGCCGTAGGCCACCCCCGACCAGTCGTAGCAACGGATCGTGTCCTCCTCGGTGGTCACGTACTCGCGGGCGGTGCTCCGCCAGGCCGCGCGCGAGGCGTCGTAGACGAAGCCTTCGAGGTTCCACATCGCCCAGACCTCGCGGAACTCCGCCTCCTCGCAGGCGCAGGCGAGGCCCTCGGAGAGCCACAGCGGCAGCTGGCCGTAGATCTGGCGCAGCCACAGGTGGACCACGTTGTGGGCAACCGACTGGTCCGGCCGGGTCTGCTCCTGGAACTTGATGTCATCCCAGTAGGCGGCGACCGGCATGTCCGGGAGCAGGAAGCCGGTGCTCTCGCGGGCCTGCCCGAGGTAGGCGCCGAGCCCGGGGGCGGCCTCGGCGATGCCGTCGCAGAGCGCGCGGAAGGAGTCGCGGTCCCGCAGCACGAAGACGGTGAGCTCGCGGTCCTTCGGCAGCCCGGTCCCGAGCGCCTTCTCGAGCCGGCCGAGGATGGCCTCGGTCCGCTTCAGGATCTTGCCGGTCGACTTCTTCGACAGGTCGCTGGCGAAGCGCAGCTGGCCGTTCCGGCTGGCCAGGATCTCCAGCTCCAGCCGCTCGATCGCGTGTTCCACCGAGGCGGCCGCGGCCTCGCGGCGGGCCCGCGGGCCGCCGGCCAGCGAGACCTTGCCCCAGAAGGTGGCGGCGTCGCGGCCGTAGTCGCGGCCGTAGACCTGCGCGAACAGCTCCGCCTGGCGGTCCTCCGGCGGCTGGTAATCGGTCTCGGGCAGGGTGCCGGCGGGGCGCGCGGCGGCGAGCTGCCGGCACAGCTCGGCCAGGCGCCGCTGGGGATCGCCCAGCAGCCACAGGCCGAGCCCGAAGCGGCCGTAGGCCTGCTGCTGGCGGAAGGAGTCGTGGCGGCCGCCGAACAGGGTCTGCAGCCGGGGCGGCCGGTCGCCGGCCCACAGGTCGGAGGCGTGCTCCCGCCAGACCCGGTGGTAGTCGTCGGCGAGCTGCTCCCAGCCGCGGTTCGAGTAGGCGTAGATCTCGCCCGCGATCTCGTCCTGGATGCCGTAGCTGATCGACTCCGGGATCCAGCCCGGCAGGGCGCCGTAGCGACGCACCAGCTCGAGGTGCACGGCGTGGTGGAGCACCTGGATCTCCGGCCGGCGGACCAGCGCGGTGGTGTCGTCGTGCCGGATGACGCTCACCAGCGGGTTCCACAGGATCATCTGCGGCAAGCCGCCCCACTCCTTGGTCCAGGCCTCGAGGTGCTCGAACTGGCGGCCGATCTCGCGGCTGATGCGGCGCTGGTCCGACAGGGAGCTGACGAAGGCCAGCACCACCGGGGCCGGGGTGGCGGCGGCCGGGCCGATGGCCTCGCCGCCCAGCACCTCGTCGAGGCGGTCGTAGGCGCGTTCGATCAGCTTGATCGCGTCGCGGGTCTGGTCGGCCTCCATGGTGCTGTAGAAGACCCAGCGGCCGTCCTCGGCCTCGACCCGGGTGAATTGGGAGGGCAGCTCGCCGCCGAGGAAGTCGGGCAGGATCGCCGGCTCGGTGGCGGGGGGCGGGGTGCCGCTGGCGGCGGCCGCGACGGCCACCGCCTGGTTCGGCTGGCCGGCCTTGCGCAGGTAGACCCGGACCTCGCCGCCGGAAGGGTAGGGGGCGCTCGTCTCTGGCGCGCCGACCACCAGGGCCTGGTGGTGCAGGTCGTAGCGGCCCGCGGCCAGGGCGGCGCCGAAGCCCTTCGCGCCCGCAGGCGCGGGGATGCTGGCGAGGCGGCTCCCGTCCTCGCCGGAGAGCAGGAGCACCTCGGGCATGCCGCGGCCGCCGGCCATCAGGTCCTCGCGGCCGTCGTGGTCCCAATCCCCGGCGAGCGCGAGGGCTTCGCCGAGGCGCGCCGACTCGGCCGCCCCTTCGAGCGAGGAGAGGCGGGCGCCGCTGGCGCCGGAGTGGAAGCTGACGCGACCGGCGTCCTCCACCGTGTCCTGCAGGACCGGGTCGAAGCCGGGGCAGCCGACCGCGCGGGCCGCGGCGCGCCGCCCCGGCGGGGGTCTGGGCGGCTGCCGGAGGCTAGGACTGCTGGCGGTGGAACTCGCTCAGCTCCAGCAGGACGTTCGAGTTCAGGCGCTTGACCACGAAGCCCACCTCCGGCGCGTACCAGAACACCGAGCTCAGCTCCTTGAACTCGCCCTTGGCCGCCACCCGGGCGCTGCGCCAGATGCGCAGGCAGCGGAAGCTGCCGGCCGGCACGGTGACCTCCTCGACCGCGTCGCAGTGGTAGCTCACCAGCAGCGGCACCGGCTCCTTGGCGTCGGGCCGCTTGCTCAGGAAGTGGCAGGTCCAGCGCTTGCCCTCCCACAGCGGGAAGGAGTAGGTGGCGTCCACCGGATCGAAGACCCGGCGCAGGTCGGGGGAGCCGGGCATCTCCTGGCCGCGGTCGCCGAGCTCCGGATCGAGCCAGTGGATCAGGCCGCTCTCCTCCTCGACCATGCGCACGCCGGAGCCGTCGACCTCCTCGACCCGGAAGGCGATGCGGATGTCCTCGCCTTGCCGGAACACGAAACGGTCACCGGCGGTCCAGCGCGGGCGCTCGAAGCGCTCGACGCCGGCCGGCGCCACGCGATCCCAGCTGACCAGGCCGCGGCCTTCGCCGCCGGGCAATTCGCCGTTCGAGGCGCAGGCCGGCAGCAGCAGGGCGGCGAGCAGCGGAGCGGCGGCGAGGGGCAGGAGCGTACGCGAGGCCATGCGGGGGATTATCCCCTCTCGGCCCCGCGCGCGCCGCGCCGCTCTACTGAAGCGTGCGGCTGATGCCGTTGCTGGCGTCGCCGGAGCCGGGCTCGAAGGCCTGGAACCAGAGCGTCTCGCCGGACAGGGAGGCCGGCACCCAGAATGAGAAGCGGGCGTCGCCGCCGGAGGTGGAGTTCACCGGAGGCAGCCAGTTCCAGGGAGGGGTCAGCAGCACCGTGGCCCAGCCGGTCACGGTGGGGCCGGCGCCGTGCTGGGACCAGGCCAGCTTGAGCTCGACCTCGGGGGTGGCGCGCCGGATCAGCAGCTCGTTGTCGGCGTCGGCCGAGAGCAGGCCGCCGGCCAGCCAGAGCGGGGCCTCGACCCCGGCCAGGATCACCTCGCCGGAGCTGGGGCCGTTGGGCTTGGCCTCGAAGGCGCAGGCCAGGATCTCGTCGAGGCCGTCGCCGTCGAGGTCCTCGACCGAAGCGAGGGCCTTGCCCAGCTCGTCGTTCGGCGCGCGGCCGTCGAGGCGGTCGAGCAGGTCGAAGGTGGCGCCGGAGTAGAGGAACACCGAGCCGGCGTTGCTCATGCCGTCGACGTCGTGGTACTTGGAGCCGACCGCGAAGTCGGGGGTGCCGTCGCCGTCGAGGTCCATGCCGCCGAGCACGGTGTTGCCGAAGGTGTCCTCCTCGTCCTGGCCGTGGATCTCGGCCAGCTTGGCGCCGTGAGGGCCGCCGTAGACGTAGACCGCGCCGGCCTCAGAGTTGCCGCCGGGGTCGGCGTACTTGGCGCCGACGATCACGTCGCCGTAGCCGTCGCCGTTGACGTCGCCGGCGCGGGACACCGACCAGCCGTGGTAGTCCCAGGCGCGCTCGCCGTTCAGCCGGGCCAGGACGCGATGGTTCTTGCCCGAGAAGACCAGGGCGGCGCCGGAGTTCTCGCCGCCGGGGTCGGCCCAGTAGGCGCCGGCCACCCAGTCGAGGCGGCCGTCGCGGTTGAAGTCGCCGGCCCCGCTGACCGAGATGCCGAGGCGGTCGCCGGCGGCCTCGCCGGCGTGGAATTGGATCTCGCTGCCGTCGACGCCGGAGTAGGCGGCGGCGTAGCCGCAGTCGATCTTGCCGTCGACGTCGGCGTAGGGGGCGCCGGCCACCAGGTCGGGCAC
>CAZXTO010000258.1:0-5221 GCA_964643675.1 uncultured Planctomycetales bacterium | reverse complement strand
ATCGAGCTCCGGCCCGTTTTCCACAGAATCTTACGAAGGAGCCTGACACCTCCTACAGCGGATCGCCGTTCTCGTCGTGCGCCACGAGCAGGTGCTCGTCGAAGCCGTGGTCGCGCTGCACCCAGGGCTCCATGCAGTCGGGATCGGAGACGCAGGGGTCGGTCAGGGCCTTCATGAACTCGACCAGATCGGCCAGGCCGTCCTGGGTCACGGCCACGTCCTCGATCGTCTTCACGCCGCTGCCGCGGTAGAGCAGCAGCTGGTTGAGGGCGTCGTTGGTGACCTGCAGGGTGAAGGTGGTCTGCACGTCGGGCGGCAGCTGGCCGAAGTCGTAGTTGGCGATCGCGTCGGCCGGCTGGCAGTGGTGGTAGATCACCGCCTCCAGGCTGGTGTAGGACCCGCAGTGGTTCCACGGGCCGGTCTCGGCCACGTTGAGCAGGGTGGGCGTGCGGAAGGCGTACTGCTGTTCGAGGTCGCCGGTCTCGTAGTAGCGCCCGAAGTCCTCGGGGCCGTTGGCGTGGCCGTCGCCCTTGCCGCGCCCGACCTGCGGCATCGCCAGGGTGTAGTGCTGCTCGTCGGTGAAGAAGTCGCCCGGGTGGCACTCGTAGCAGCCGGCGCCGCCCTGGGCGATGTCGGTGTAGAAGGCGACCGCGCCGCGCTTCGCCGCTTCGGAGATCGCGAAGGGGTCTCCCTTCACGTAGTCGAACCAGGGGTTGTCGACGAAGACCTGGGAGCGCTCGTACTCGGCGAGCGCGCGGGCGATGTTCTCGTAGGTGATCAGCTCCTCGGGCGTGCCCAGCGAGTCGTAGGCCGCGCGGAAGTAGGGCAGCCACAGGTCGACGATCTCCCCCGCGCCCACCCCGTAGTGGCCGAGGCGGGCGGCCAGGTGGTTGCGGACGTCGTCGTTCCAGGACCCGAACTCGAAGAAGTAGCCCTTCATCTCGTCGCGCGAGGTCACCGGGAAGCGCGCCTGCGCCATCACCAGGTTGTCGCCGGCGGCCGGGTCGGCCATGCCGAAGAAGAAGCTGTCGGGAGTGTCGATGCCGAGCCCGTCGCCGCCGTTCATGCCCGGGGTCTTGCCGAGGCTCTCGACCCGGCTGTCCCAGAACATCGAGCTGTCGTAGAGCGCGACGTTGAAGGTGGTGGGCGAATTGCGCGGCACCGAGGGGCCGCCGTCCCACCCTGGGGTGCCGAAGGCCTGGCGCCGGCCAGGGCCGAGCAGGGCTGGGTGCTCGGCGTCGACGCCGGTCGGCAGCACCAGATCGTCACCGCCGCCGAGGTTCGGGTGGTGGCAGGAGGCGCAGGAGGAGTCGAACTGCCCGCCCAGCGATTGGGTGAAGAACAGCCGCTTGCCGAGCTGGGCCAGGGGTTCATCGATGTCCGGCAGGACTCGGCCGGTGGTCGGGTCGCCGGTCAGCCCGCGGAGCTGGATCAAGCCGCGGAGCTGCTGGTCGAGGGCGCTCTGCTGGTTGCCGCCGGCGGAGGCGGAGGCCGAGTCGGCCGAACCGGAGCAAGCCGCCAACAGGGGGAGCGCGAGCAGGGGGAGGAGGCGGAGAGGGATGATCATGGACCCAGAGGAGGGTGGCGGGCCAAAACCAGGGGATCCTCAAGTATGGCATGGAAATCCGGTGTCAGGCTCTTTCGTAAGATTTGGTGGAAAACGGGCCGTCGGCCGGCAGGAACGGGCCGTTTTCCACCAAATCTTACGAAAGAGCCTGACACCGGGCGGCCTCCCGCTCCAGCAGCCGGCGGAGGCGCTTCCGGGCGGGGGTGGCCAGCTCGGCGGTCAGTTCCACGGCGCGCTCGACACCCTCCCAGCCGCGGTAGCCGCGCCAGAAGGCGGTGAAATCCTCCCCCAGCTCCCCCTCCCAGGGCAGCAGGAAGCCGGCCAGCTCCTCGGCGGCCTGGGCGCGCGGCAGCGGCTCGGGCAGCCAGCGGGACTTCGAGGCGTCGATCCAGCGCATCCCGGCCGGCCCCAGCAACAGGTTGCGGGGACGGAGGTCCCGGTAACGGCAGCCGAGGGCGTGGATCCGCGCCACCCCGGCGCCGACCTCCTGCCACAACCGCCCTCGGTTCCGCCAGGCCGGCGGCGGCTCCGCCTGCCCCCTCAGCACCTCCGCCAGGCTCACCCAGCCCTCCAGGTAGGGCAGCCAGAGCCAACTCGCGCGCACGAAGCCCAGGCGGTCGCGCCGGCTTCCGCAACCGATCGGCGCCAGCGCCGGCGCTCCGCCCTGCGCCAGCCGCAGCAGGTTGGCCGCCTCGCGCTCGCCCTTCGCCTGCCCCAGCCAGGTGTGCCGCAAGGCGGCGCGCCACCGCTGCCCCCAGCGCGGGAAGGAGTAGAGCTTGCGCAGCTCCAGGCCCTCCTCCCCCTCCACCACCTCGACCCGGACCGTCGGCGCGTCGACCAACCGGCGCACCACCGGCAGCTCGAGGCCGGCCTCCCGCCTCAAGGGCGCCGCTCCAGCAGGGCCAGCACCTGCTCGCTGATCCCGCGCGCGATCCAGCGCCGCTCCCGCACGCGGAAGCCGGCCGCCGCGGCCTCGGCCTCGAACTCGGCGTTGGGCTGGGCGAAGCGCACCGTGCGCCGCTTGCGGACCCGGTGCCGCCAGGCCTGGAAGCTGGCCGCGTCGAAGTAGCTCACCAGCGCCCAGCGGCGGCTGACCCGGCCCAGCTCGGCCAACACGCTGCGCCGCTGTTCGCTGCGAGGGTAGTGGTGCAGCAGGCGGAAGCAGAACACCAGGTCGACCGCGTCCTCCGCCAGGGGCAGGCGATCGGCCGAGGCCTGCACCAGGCCCAGCGGCTCCGACCGGCCGCGCGCGGCGACCGAGTCTCCGGTCTGCCCGACCATCGGCCGGGCGATGTCGGCGCCGAGCAGCCTCTCGCCGTGCAGCCGCAGCAGCGCCTGGAAGCGCCCGGCGCCGCAGGGCACGTCGAGCACGGTCCCCAGAGGCCCGGACTCCTGGGCGGCCTGCTCCAGCAGCTCCGCCACCAAGCGCAGCTCCTTGCGGTGGGTCCGCCGCGCGTGCCGACTGCCCTGCCAGCGCGCCCCGGCGTAGTGCTCGGCCACCCCTTCCGCCTCGTAGCTACGGCGGAGCTCCTCGGAGCGCGCGCGCGAGCTCACAGGAAGGCGTCGCCCAGGTCGGGCAAGCGCTCGATCGCGGCCTCGAGGTCGTCGCCGCCGCTGACGAGCTGCTCCAGGAAGTGGTTCACCGGGTGGTAGAGGCAGGTCACCTCGGCGCACTCGGCGCTGGCGTCGAAGCGGTCCAGCATCGCCGCCGTTCCGGCCACCGCGCTGCCGTCGGCCCAGGCGGCCGGCCCGCCGATGCGCGCCTTCTCCACCCCGCGGTGCGCGGGGCAGTTGTAGACCCCGAGCGGGCTGATCACCTGCCGCAGCAGCTGCATGTGGCACTCGCGCGGCTGGCGCGTGTAGTCGCGCCAGCTGCCGTCGAGCAGCACCCGCAGGTTGGTGCTCTCGATCACGCGGAAGCCCTCCTGCTGCTCCGCCCGCGCCGCCGCCAAGCCGGCGCGGATGCGCTCCACCCCTGCCACCGGCGCCGCCAGCGCCTGCTCGGCCTCCAGCACTTCGGCGCCGTCCTCGGCCCGGCTCAGGAATGGCTTGAAGGAGATGTAGTCGAAGCCCGCCTCCCGCGCCGAGCGGGCCGCCGCCGCCATCTCGTCGACGTTCTCGACCAGGCCGACCTCGTCGCGCGTCGCCCCGCGCCAGGTGATGACGAAGGAGAAGCCGAGGGTCAGCGCCGGGTTGCGGCGCTTCAGCTCCCCGGCCGTCTCGAGGATCCGCTCGAGCGCGATCGGCTTCTTCGGCCGGTGCATGGCCTGGAAGGTCGGGTCGGCGCCCGAGTCCAGGCTGAGCCGCACCCAGTCCCCGTCCTCGAAGCACTCCGCGACCTCGGCGATGACCTCGTTGCGGCTGCCGTTGCTGACCACGGCCACCTGCATGCCGAGCTCCTTGAGGAAGCGCACCATGCCGCCGAAGCCCGGATAGAGGGTCGGCTCTCCCCCTCCGATCAGGATCACCGAGCGCAGGCCGCGCGCGGCCAGCTGCCGCAGCGACTCGCGCAGCTCCTCGTCGCGGTGCCGCACCGGGCTGTTCAGCGACTCCCAGTCGATGCAGTGGTCGCAGGCATAGTTGCAGGCGGTGGTCAGGTCGAGGTTGAGCGACAGCGGACCGATCCCCGGCATCTCCGGCGGCGCCGAACCCGCCGCAGCGGCCGCCCGCACCGCCCGCCGCCAGCGCAGGTAGTCGAGCACCACCGGCCGCAGGCCCTCCTGCCCCAGCTTGGCGCGGAAGTCGTGGAAGCGGTCGACGGACGAGGAGGCGGATTCGGCCACGGCGCGGGGGCCCTCTAGGCGGGCCAGGCGCCGAGGATACGCTCGAACAGCTCCTGGCGGCGGACCAGGTGTTCGTCCACGGCCGCCTCCTGGCGCGCGCGCGACGCCGCCACCCGGTCGAGGAAGTCCTGCACCACCATGGGCATCGGATCTCCCCCGGCGATGAGCTGGCCGGCCTCGTCCTCGAAGGAGAAGCGGTAGCCGGGCTGCTCGATGCGGCGCCGGAGCAGCGCCTGGTCGAAGCGGTACTCCGCCGGCCGCGGATACTCATCGCTCGGCAGGGCCAGGACCTCGCAGTCGATGGCGCGGTTGTGGGTCACCCATCGCATGCTGAGGCGACTGGCGTCGTGGAAGCGCAGCTGCTCGAGGTCGACCGGCCCCGGCGCGACCTCCTGCAGCAGGCTGAGCGGGTGCGAGAGCAGCTCCAGCCAGCGCTCCTTGCCCTCGTGGGCCGGGGTCATGCGCATCCGGAAGGCGCCCACCTGGGCCAGGTCCAGCCCCGGGTGGAGCTGGCGGAAGACCGGCAAGGTGAAGGGCCACTGGCAGACCTCGCGCAGCACCAGGCCGGCGGCGGCGTAATCCCGCGCCAGCTCCCGCGCCGACCGGTGGGCCAATAGCGGCTTCTCGCACAGCACGTGCAGCCGCGCCCGCAGGGCGGTCTCGAGCCAGGCGGCGTGGGTGTCGCGCGGCCCGGCGATGATCAGGACGTCGGGGGCGGCGTCCACCAGCAGGCGGTTCCAATCGGCGTAGGCCTCGCACTGCAGGCCGCGCTCCGCCAACCAGCCGGCGGCTTCTTCGGCGCTGGCCACGCTGGTGCCCCAGACCGCGCACACCGCGGCGCCGGCGGCGGCGGCCTGCAGGGCGAGGAAGG
>CAZXTO010000257.1:0-5242 GCA_964643675.1 uncultured Planctomycetales bacterium | reverse complement strand
CCTGCCGCGGACTCGCACCCCGCCCTCTGCCTTGCTCAGTCAGGGGAGGGATAGGGGGAGGGGATGTGACCGCTCGGTGTGCGCCGGGAGGGTAGACGCCTTGGCTGGGCGACCTCTGCTCCCCTCCGCCGTGCACGACGTGCTATTAGGCGCCCACCACCCTGTTGTGGAGTGGAGGAAACTGGGGGGCGGAGTGGGGAAGGTCCGGCGTCGGTCGGCGTCGCGCGGACCCTTGCGCCGCAGGATCCCGTGCGCCGAAGGCGCACGGGAGCCGCGCAGCGGGTCCGCGCGACGCCGACCGACGCCGGACCGGCACGGCCCCACCCCACCCCCGACTAACCGTAGATCCCGCGGATCTTGTCGTAGTAGGCCACGTGCTCGACGCCGAGCATGCAGGCGGCCAGGCGGAGGCCGCACTTGTGCTTCTTGGCCACCTCGCGGGTGCGCTGGTAGGCGTCGAGGATCATGCGGTCGAGGCGCTCCTGGACCGTCTGCTCCTTCCAGCGGTAGCCCATCCGGTTCTGGACCCACTCGAAGTAGGCGATGATGGCGGCGCCGGCGTTGCCGAGGATGTCGGGGATGACCGGGATGCCGCGCTCGCGGAAGATGCGGTCGGCCTTGGCGGTGGTGGGGCCGTTGGCGACCTCGACCACCAGCTTGGCCTGGATCCGGTCGGCGTTCTTGCCGGTCAGCTGCTTGGAGACCGCGGCCGGGATCAGGACCTCGCAGGGGTGGGTCAGGAGCTCGTCCTGGCTGATGGCCTCGCCGCCGGCGAAGCCCTCGATGGTGCCGTGCTCGCGGCGCCAGGCCAGGGCGGCCTCGACGTCGACGCCGGCGGCGTTGGAGACGGCGCCGCGGTAGTCGCCGAGGGCGACGACGCGGTGGCCGGCGGCCGCCATGGCGCGCAGCACCTGGCCGCCGACGTTGCCGACGCCCTGCACCACCACGTCGGCGGGGCCCTCGTGGCCCATGTCGGCCAGCCGCTGCTCCATCAGCACCCGGGCGCCGCGGCCGACGGCGTAGTCGCGGCCGATCGAGCCGCCCAGGCCGAGCGGCTTGCCGACCACCACCGCGTTCTCGGTGTGGCGGGCGTGCATCGAGTAGGTGTCGAGGCACCAGGCCATGATCTGCTCGTCGCAGTGCAGGTCGGGGCACAGGATGTCCTGCTCCGGCCCGATCAGGTCGAGCACGCCGGACATGTAGCGCCGCACCACGCCCTCGGTGACGTGCGGGTCGCGGCCGCGCGGGTCGTAGTCGACGCCGCCCATGGCGCCGCCGAAGGGGATGTTCAGCGCCGCGCACTTCCAGGTGGTCCAGGCGGCCAGGGCGCGCAGCTCCTCGCGCTTCAGCGCGCCGTCGAGCCGCAGGCCGCCCAGGCAGGGGCCGAGCGACAGGTTGTGGCGGATCCGGTAGCCGTGGTGGACCTGGATCTCGCCCTGCTCGTCGACGATCGGCACCGCGAACTTGAACTCGCGGTCGGGCTGTCGCAGCACCATGTAGGCGTCGGGGGCGAGGCCGAGCAGCACCGCGGCCTCGTCGAAGCGCTCCATCATCGACGAGAAGGGGTCGTCCTCGTCGAGCGCCGGCGTCGGCGGCTGCGGCTCTTCCGCTTCCGGGTTGATCGTGTTCTGCGGATCAGGCATAGATCCCTCGCATCTTCAGGCAGTAGGCGACCCGGTCGATGGCGACGCAGTAGGCGCCGATGCGCGGGCTGGTCTGGTAGCGCTCGGCGGCCTCGGCGACGTCGCGGAAGGCGGCGACCATGATGTTCTCCATGCGGGCGAAGACGTCGTCCTTGTCCCAGAAGTAGCCCATCCGGTCCTGCACCCACTCGAAGTAGGAGACCGTCACCCCGCCGGCGTTGGCGAGGATGTCGGGGGCGACGAAGACGCCCTTCTGCTGCAGGATCTCGTCGGCGGCGGCGGTGGTCGGGCCGTTCGCCCCCTCGACGATCACCCGGGCCTTGATCCGGTCGGCGTTGGCCGAGGTGATCTGGTTCTCGGTCGCGGCCGGCACCAGCACCTCGCAGTCGAGCTCGAGCAGCTCGGCGTTGGTGATCGTGCTGCTGCCGGGGAAGCCCTCGAGCATGCCGGTCTGCTTCAGGTGCTCGAGCACCTTGGGCATGTCGAGGCCCTTCTCGTCGTGGATGGCGCCGTACATGTCCGAGATCGCCACCACCTTGTGCCCCATCTGGTGCAGGATCTCGGCGCCGAGGCCGCCGACGTTGCCCGAGCCCTGCACCACGATCCGACAGCCCTTGTCCGGCATGCCGAGGTGCTTGAGCGACTCGCGCACGGTCAGGGCGACGCCCAGGCCGGTGGCCTCGCGCCGGCCCTGGCTGCCGCCGAGGCCGATCGGCTTGCCGGTGACGATCGCGGTCTGGGTCGAGCGGCGGTGCATGGAGTAGGTGTCCATGAACCAGGCCATGACCTGCTCATTGGTGTTCATGTCCGGCGCCGGCACGTCGCGCTCGGGGCCGATCAGGTCGAGCAGGTTGGAGGTGTAGCGGCGCGTCAGCCGCTCCAGCTCGCGCTGCGACATGCGGCGCGGGTCGCAGATGATGCCGCCCTTGCCGCCGCCGAAGGGCACGTTGACGACCGCGCACTTCCAGCTCATCCAGGCCGCCAGCGCGCGCACCTCGTCGAGCGAGACGTCCGGCGCGTAGCGGATGCCGCCCTTGGCCGGGCCGCGGGCGATCGAGTGCTGCACCCGGTAGCCGGTGAAGACCCGCATCGAGCCGTCATCCATCATGACCGGCACCGCGGTGGTGATCTCCTGGGCCGGCGTGGACAGGATCTTGGCCGTGCCGGCGTCGAGGCCGAGCAGCTCCGCGGCGCGATCGAAGCGCCGCTGCATCTGCACGAAGGGGTTGGACTCCTGTTCGGCAGGAGAGTGGGTGACGGGTTCCGCCATGGCTACTCCCAAATGGAAAGGGGGGTGGGGAGCGGAGGGGGGCGACAAGGTTAGCCGTAGAAGGGGGCCGCTGGGACCCCCCGGCGGCCCATTTTCGCTCCGAGGAGGTTGTTTCCAGCCGCCCTGGAGCCGACGATGTCCTCATGGAGCAGGAGCGCGACGTCCGCCGCTACCGGCCGCGCCAGCTGCCGATCGTGGAGCTGGACAACGGCCGGGTGCTGGCCGCCGCGCCCGACCTCCCGGTCCTGCGCGAGCTCGGGCTGGACACGGTCGAGGGGGCGGTGGCCTTCCGCGAGGGCCACAAGGTCCGCGAGGCCGGTCCGCGCCACACCTGGCGCATCGAGACCGAGCAAGGCGTCTTCTACCTCAAGGTCCATTACCAGGCCGACTGGGCCCACCGCTGGCTCGGTTGGGTGCTGCGCACGCGCAGCCCGGCGCGGCGCGAGTGGGACAACCTGCGGGCGATGCGCCGGGCCTGGTTCGACGTGCCCGAGATGGTCGCGGTCGGCGACGCCCCGATCGGCCCCGGGCGGCGCTGCGAGAGCTTCCTGGTGCTGCGCGAGATCCCGGGGCCGCAGCTCGACCAGCTGCTGGCGGAGGGCTGGGCGGGGATCGGCGACTTCCCCACTCCGGCCGCGGCCCGGGACCGGGTGATCCGCGACGTCGCCGGCATGGTGCGCCGCCTGCACGGCAACGGCTTCTTCCACCGGGACCTCTACCTGGCCCACCTGATCGTGACCGAGGACGAGCGGTGGGGCCGGCCCTTCCTGATCGACCTGCAGCGGGTCGAGCAGCGCTTCCCGCCGCGCCACCGCTGGCTGGTCAAGGACCTGGCCGCCTTGGCCTATTCGGCGCCGGCCACGGTCAGCCGCGCCGATCGCTTGCGCTTCCTGATGCAGTACCTGTGCAAGTCGCGGGTCGATCCGCTGGTGCGGCGCTGGGCGCGAGAAATCGAGGACAAGGTGGCGTCGATGCGCACCCACCAGCCGAAGTTCCCCTGAGCGCGCTCCCCGGACGTGTCCGCGCCCCCGATCCACAAATCGCTCGACCTGCTCGACCTGCGCCGTGAGCCGGTGCGCTCGCAGGCGGCGCGCTTGCGCCGCTTCGTGCGGCGGATGTTCCTGCGCGGGCAGGCGGTGGCGGTGAACGGCATCCCGCACCGGCGCTTCTACGTGCGCGGCCCGAAGATGTGGGAGTACGCCTGCGGGCTGGCGCACGCCGAGGCCGAGCGGGCGCGCGAGGTGCTCGACTTCGGCGGCGGCGCCACCCTCCCGGCCTACTACCTGGCGGCGGGCGGGGCGCGGGTGCGGGTGCTGGACATCGACGCCGACCTGGTCGAGCGCAGCCAGCGGGCGGCGCGCCGCTTCGGCTGGACGCTCGAGGCCTCCACCCTCGACCTCACGCGCGAGGAGCTGCCCTCCGGGCCGGCGCTGGACCTGGTGACGAGCTTCTGCGTGATCGAGCACATGCCGCACGAGGCCCACCGGGCTGCGCTGCGCCGGCTGGCGGCGGCGCTGCGGCCGGGCGGGCGCATGGTGTTCTCCTTCGAGCTGGGCCGCGAGGCGCCTGGAGAGGGCGCCCTGGTGGACGCGGACGCGGTGCACGACCTGGTCGAACATCTCGGCCTGGACTGGGTCGGGGAGCCGGGCTTCACCGACACCGGACAGCGCTACCTGCTGGACCTGCGGCACCCAGACCGCCGCTTCAGCTTCGGCATGGTGTGCTTGGAGAAGCGCGCGTGAACCGGGCCTGGGTCCACGAGGTCGCGCCGCGCGACGGCTTGCAGAACGAAGCCGCGGTGCTGTCGACCGCGACCAAGCTGGGGCTGCTGGAGCGGTTGGCGGCGGCGCGTCCGGATTCGATCGAGGTCACCAGCTTCGTGCGGCCCGACCTGCTGCCGGCCCTGGCCGACGCCGACGAGTTGTGCGCCCGTTTGGCGGCGGCGCCGTGGCGGGCCGGGCTGAGCCTGTACGGGCTGGTGGCCAACGAGCGCGGCTACCAGCGCTTCGCGGCCGCGGGCCTGGACGGGGTCACCCTGCTGGTCTCGGCGACCGACGGCCACAGCCTGGCCAACGTGCGGCGCACGGTGGACCAGGCCTTGGTCGAGGTGAGCGCGTTGGTGCGGACCGCGCGCGCCGACGGCTTCACCGTCCGGGCCTACGTGTCGATGGCCTTCGGCTGCCCCTTCGACGGCGCGCCGCCGCCGACCAGGGTGGCCGAGATCGGCGCCGCCCTGATCGAAGCCGGCGCCGATTGCCTGATGCTGGCCGACACGCTCGGAGTCGGCCGACCGGAGCAGGTCGAGGAGCTCGGCGGCCGCATGCTCGAG
>CAZXTO010000256.1:0-5259 GCA_964643675.1 uncultured Planctomycetales bacterium | reverse complement strand
GACCTGCCGGAGGAGTCGGTGGCGGTGCTGCGCGAGACCGAGCGCCTGACCGCCCACTGCGACACCATGACCCTGCGGCTGGCCCTGTCCTACGGCGGGCGGCAGGAGCTGGTCGAAGCCACCCAGTCGCTCGCCGCGCGCGTCGCGGCGGGGGAGCTGGATCCGGCCGCGATCGACGAGGCCGCCCTGACCGGCGCGCTCTACGATCCCGAGATGCCCGACCCGGACCTGGTGATCCGCACCGCCGGAGAGCAGCGGCTGTCGAACTTCCTGCTCTGGCAGGCCTCCTACGCCGAGTTCCACTTCGCCGAGGAGCTGTGGCCGGAGTTCCGGCGCGAGCACCTGTTGCGGGCCTTGAACGACTACCAGTCGCGCGTGCGCCGCTTCGGCCGGGTGCTCGACCAGGACCCGGCGGTGCGGAGGTCGCCGTCGTGAGCGTGCTCGCCACCCGGCTGAAGTACGGCTCGCTGGCGGTGGCGGTGGTGGTGGGGCTGTTCTGGCTCGACCACGACCGGGGCGCGCTGCCCTACCTCACCAGCGGCCTGGCGGTGTGCCTGTTCGCGCTCGGCGCCCAGTGGGAGTTCTACAAGATGCTGGACGGCGCCGGGCTGCGGCCGCAGCTCCGGCTCGGCCTGCTCGCCGGGGCCTACTACTTGTTCACGCGGGTCGCCCCGATGGGCGAATGGACCCTGTTCCACGACACCGTCGCCCCCGATCCGCAGAGCACCTTCGACGCCGGCGCCCACCTCGCGGCGGCGGTGGTCTTCCTGCTGGTGGCGGGGGTGCTGTCGCGGCGGCCCGAGGACGCGCCGCGCCGCATCGGCTCGACCCTGGTCGGCCTGTTGGCGGTGCCCTTCCTGCTCGGCTACATGGTCGAGATCCGCTTCTACCACGGCTGGGCCTGGCTGGTGTTCCTGGTCGCGGTGGCGAAGAGCGACGACTCGGCCGCCTTCTTCGCCGGCCGCTACCTCGGCAAGCACAAGCTGATCCCCGAGGTCAGCCCCAACAAGACCTGGGAAGGCGCGGTCGGCTCGGTGCTGGGTTCGCTGCTGGCGGGCTGGATCGTGGTCGAGACCGCCTTCGAGGTCCCGCCGGCCGCGCTGGTCTGGGTGCCCGCGGCGCTGGTGGCGAACGTCGGCGCCCAGTTCGGCGACCTCGGCGAGAGCCTGCTCAAGCGCGGCTGCAAGGTGAAGGACTCCTCCGCCCTGCTGCCGGTGATGGGCGGGGCCTTCGACATGGTCGACAGCTTCCTGGTCGCGGCGCCGGTGCTGCGGCTCTACCTCGCCTTCTGCGCCACCGCGCCCTGAGCGGGCGGTCCCGCCCGCCGCCTCCCTTGGAGAACCGCCTCCCGCTCCTCAGCCTCGAAGAGCAGCAGCAGCTGTTCGGTCCTTACGACCGCCACGTCAAGCAGGTCGCCAAGCGCTTCGGCGTGCGGGTGAGCGCCCGCGACGGCAGCCTGCGCCTGACCGGCCCCGACGAGGCCGTGGTCGCGGTCACCGGCCGGGTGGAGGACGTGCTCGACGCGCTGCGCAGCGGCGAGGAGCTGAGCCCCGGGCAGATCGAGGCGCTGCTGTTCGCCGACGAGCCGGGCGGCGTGCCGGAGCTCGGGCGGGCGCCGGGCGTGCACCACGGCATGCCGGGGGCGCGCACGCCTACCCAGCAGGTCTACCTCGACGCGATGAAGCGCGCCGACCTGGTGCTCGCCGGCGGGCCCGCCGGCACCGGCAAGACCTTCCTGGCGGTGGCCGCGGCGGTGCGCGAGCTGCAGGCCGGCAGGGTGCAGCGCATCGTGCTGACCCGACCGGCGGTCGAAGCGGGCGAGCGTCTCGGCTTCCTCCCGGGCGACTACGAGGCCAAGGTCAATCCCTACCTGCGGCCGCTGCACGACGCCCTGCGCGACATCCTCGGGCCGACCGGGGTGCGCCGTCTGCGCAGCCTCGACCTGGTCGAGATCGCGCCCTTGGCCTTCATGCGCGGGCGCACCCTGGCGCGCAGCTTCATCATCCTCGACGAGGCCCAGAACTGCACCCCGGGGCAGATGAAGATGTTCCTCACCCGCCTCGGCGAGGGCAGCCGCTCCGTGGTCACCGGCGACCTGACCCAGACCGACCTGGTCGAGGGGCGCAGCGGCCTGGAGGACGCGATCCGGCGCCTGCGCGGGGTCGAGGGCGTGGCCGTGATCGAGCTGGGGGTCGGGGACATCCAGCGCTCCAACCTGGTGCAGCGGGTGGTGGAGGCCTACGGCGAATGAGCCGCTCGCCGCAGGTCGGATTCGCCGCGCCGGCGCCGCTCGCCGGGGTGGACGCCGCCGCGGTGCGGGCGGTGGTGGAGGCGGCCTGGGAGCTCTACGCCGGGCCGACCGGCGAGCGCGTCGAGGTCGTGCTGATGGGGGAAGAGGAGCACACCGCGTTGCACGCCGAGTTCCTCGACGACCCGAGCAGCACCGACGTGATGGCCTTCCCGTACGAGGACGAGGACCTCTACGGAGAGATCCTGGTCAACCGCGACGTCGCGATCGCCGAAGCGCGCAAGCGTCGGCGCAGCGCCGAGCAGGAAGCCCTGCTCTACGTCGCCCACGGCGCGCTCCACCTGCTCGGCTTCCGCGACGACTGCGCGCGCGCGTGCGTCGAGATGCGCGCCGCCGAAGCGCGCGTGTCGAGCGAGTGGTCACGCGCTTGAAGGATCGCCGCGCGCCGACGCGCGCGGCGTCCTCGCTCGGCTCGACGCGTTGAGGTCCGTTCGCGCGCGGCGCGGAATTCCCTTTTTCTTGTTTTTTTCGACCCCCTTGCTTCGTTAGCTTTCTGTCGACGCTGACCATTCCGGTCGCCCCCCCCCGTTCCCCGTCGTCACACCTAGCCATGGTTCGTCGAGCCAAGCCGAGCCAGTTCGAGAACAAGACCCTCGAGCGATTGTGGACCGAGTGCCGCGACGGCAACCGCATCGAAGCGCGCAACGCGCTGATCGAGTACTACCGTCCCTTCGCCAGCGCCGTGGTGCGGCGGGTGCGTTCGCGCTTGCCGCGCTCGGTCGAGATCGGGGACCTCGAAGGCGCCGGCGACGTCGGGCTGATCCAGGCGATCCAGAACTTCGACCCCGCGCGCGGGGTCCCCTTCGAGGCCTTCTGCGAGCACCGCGTGCGCGGCGCGATCCTCGACGAATTGCGCCGCCTCGACTGGCTGCCGCGGCCGATGCGGACCCGCATCAACCGCCGCAAGGAGGCGGTCGACCAGCTCCGCACCGAGCTGTCGCGCGACCCCACCGACGACGAGGTCGCCGAGCGCCTGGGCATGGACATCAAGGAGTACATGCGCCGCTTCGGCGCCGGCAAGGACAGCCCGGTGCTGGCCGGCTCGAAGGTCGGCGGCGGCGGCGAGATGGAGCAGGGCCTCGACTTCCTCGAGGACACCAAGGAGCAGGGCCCCCTGGAGGACGCCCACCGGCGCGAGCTGCTCGAGGTGATCGCGGCCTCGCTCGACCCCGAGGGTCGCGAGATCCTGTTCAAGCGCTTCTTCGAGAACCGCAGCCTGAAGGAGATCGGCGACGACCTCGACCTGAGCCAGTCGCGGGTCTCGAAGATCCTCGGCCGCCTGATCGATCGCCTCAAGGACCGCTTCGAGGACAAGGTCCACTAGGACCTCCAGGCGGGAGCCCCGCGCCGCTCAGCTCCGCGCCGCCGCGGCCACCGCCACCACGCTCTCCAGCACCCCGCGCAATTCCGCCAGCGGGATCATGTTGGGGCCGTCGCTCGGCGAGCGCAGCGGCTCGGGGTGGGTCTCGACGAAGAAGCCGTCGTAGCCGGCCGCGGCGCCGGCGCGCAGCAGCAGCGGGGCCTTGGTCCAGTCGCCGCCGGTGCGGCCGCTGCCGCTGCCGGGCTCCTGCACCGAGTGGGTGGCGTCCAGGATCACCGGGTAGCCGGTCGCCCGGAGCTCCGGCAGGGCGGCGAAGTCGACCACCAGGCGACCGTAGCCGAAGAAGCTGCCGCGCTCGGTCAGCATCACCCGCGGGTTGCCGGCGGCGGCGATCTTGGCCGCGGCGTGACCGGCGTCGGCCGGGGCCAGGAACTGGCCCTTCTTCAGGTTGACGGCCTTCCCGGTCGCGGCCGCGGCCACGAGCAGGTCGGTCTGGCGGCACAGGAAGGCCGGGATCTGGAGCAGGTCGCAGACCTCGGCCGCCGGGGCGCACTGCTCGGGCAGGTGGACGTCGGTCAGCACCGGCACGCCGAGCCGCAGCCGCGCTGCGGCCAGCAGCTCGAGCCCGGCGTCCATGCCCACGCCCCGCGCGCTGTCCAGCGAGGTGCGGTTGGCCTTGTCGAAGCTGGCCTTGAACACCCACTGCAGCGGCAGGCCGGCCACGGCCTCGGCGATCGCCTCGGCGTAGTCCAGGGTCTGCGGACCCTCGATCACGCAGGGACCGGCGATGAGGAGCGGCGGCTGGCCGGGGCCGACCCGCAGGCCGGGGCTGATCTCGATGGGGGTGGGGCTCATGCCTGGGGCACCAGCAGCGGCACGCGCACGCCGCTGACGCAGAATTCTAGCGGGGTGGCGCCGTGGTAGTCGCCGTCGATCTGGACCGGGGCCGGTCGTTCGCCGCGGATCTGGACCTCGCGCACCTGCCGGTACTCCACCACCGAGGAGCGGTGGGCGCCGCCGGTGAAGGCGGCGAAGGCGGCGCGCAGGCCGCGGCCGAGGCTGGCCCGGCGCAAGAGGTGGAGCTCCCACAGGCCGTCGTCGTAGGCGCCGGGGCCGAGCCGCAGCAGCGAAGTTCCATAGCGGCGCACGTTGGCGATGAAGCCGAACTCGTACTCGCCGAGCTCCTCACCGTCGGCCACCACCTGCTGCGGGGCGGGTTGCCAGCCGCGCATGGTGCCGAGCACCAGCGGCACGTACTCGAGCTTGTTCATGGTCCCCTTTCGCTTCTGTTCCAGGCGGCGCATCAGCTCGCCGTCGAAGCCGAAGCCGCAGATCATGAAGCAGCGGCGGCCGCCGGTGTCGCCGAGGTCGAGCGCCTGGACCCGGCCCTGTTCGAGCAACTCCACCGCCTGCAGGGGATCGCCGGTCAGGCCCAGGTCGGTGCCGAGCACGTTGCCGGTGCCGAAGGGGCACAGGGCCACCGGCGGCGGATCGGGCGGCAGGCCCTCGATCACCGCGCTGAAGGAGCCGTCTCCGCCCACCACCACCAGCCGATCGGCCGAGCCGGCGGCCTGTTCGGCCCAGGCGGTCGCGTCCTCCCGGCTGCGCCCGGCGTGGATCCGGGGCCGGT
>CAZXTO010000255.1:0-5277 GCA_964643675.1 uncultured Planctomycetales bacterium | reverse complement strand
CTTCGGCCGGCTCGAACCGGAGGGCTCGAGAAATAGACGTCTGACCCCAAAATCAGGGGAGCAGCCAGGCGCGCTGGTTGGCCTCCTCCTTGTCCATCTGGGTGGCGCGGAAGCTGAACAGCTTGGCCAGCACCAGGAAGAGGACCGTGGCCAGGCCGCTGATGAGGAAGGCGGTCAGGTCGGTCGCGCCGAGCTTGCCGCCGAGCAGGAACAGCAGCGCGAACAGGCTGCCGGCGTGCACGATCAGGAAGATGTTGATCAGCGAGGACTCGACTCCGCCGAGCCAGTGGAAGGTGCCGGAGCCGTTGTCGTTCTCCCACTCCTTCTCGTAGGCGCTCCGCAGCTGCTTGGCGGTGCTGCTGCCGTTGCGCTGCGGCGCCTTGAGCAGCGCGCGCACCACCCATTGGTAGCCGGCGTGCCATTTGCGGCACTCACAGAGGCCGCCGAAGATCGGCAGGCCGAGGATGAACAGGAAGGCGGTGACGAGGAAGGCTGGCAGCCAGAGCTGCCCGCTCAGGAGCGGCTCGCCCGGCGCGGCAAGATAACGCGCCAGCAAGCCGAGGAGGGCGACGCCCACGACGAGGACGGCGACGTAGCTCGCGACCATCCGGTCGCGGCGCTGGTCCACCTCCCGCAGGTGTTCGTGGGCCTGATCGACGATGCGGCTCAGGTCGAGTGCGGCCATGTTCGCTCCTGGTTGGAGTGGGGAGAAAGATCGCTGCCGGCACCTTAGCGCGGGGAGGGGGGCGGATTCCAGGGGGGGCCTAGCTCAGGATCTCGCGCACGGCGGGCTCCATCGCCAGGAGCCACGCCTCATAGCCGGCCGCGGTGATGTGGACGCCGTCGGTCCGCATCGTGCGCGTGTCCAGGCTGCCGTCGGGGCGGAGGAAGATGCGGCGCAGGTCGAGGTAGCGGACGCCGTCCAACTCGCCGAGCGGGGCGATGCGGTGGTGGACGATCTCGGACTGGCGACGCTCCCAGGAGCCGGCGGCCTTGGTGGGGAAGCAGCCGAGCAGCAGGACCTCGGCTTGCGGCTCGCGGAGCCGAAGCAGGCGGACCACCGCCTCGATGCCGGCGGCGACGTCCTCGCCGGCGTTGCGGCCGGCATTGATGTTGTTCACCCCGATCATCAGCACGATCAGCCGCGGGTCGATGGCGTCGAAGTTCCCATGTTCGATCCGCCACAGCAGGTGCTCGGTGCGGTCGCCGGAGAGGCCGAAGCTGGCGGCCCTGCGCTCGCCGTAAAGGCGATCGATGGCCCGCTCGCCGCCAGCGCGCGCCAGCCGGTCGCCGGCGCCGGTCAGGCTCTGGGTGATCGAGTCGCCGAGGAAGACCACCCGCAGGTCGGGATTCGCGGCGCCGAGTTCGTTGATCGCGGCGTGCTGCTCGAGCCAGGTGCCGCCGCCCCAGCCGGCCGGACCGCCGCGCCACTCCACGCTCGGCTGCGGCGCGACGCAGGGATTGAAGTGCAGCCCGGCCGCGCGCAGGGCGAAGTCGACGATCGGTTGCGGGTCGGGCAGGCCGTGCGGATGGTGGTCCTGCCCGGGCTTGCGGATCACGCTGATCGGGCCGCCGAGCTCGCGGTAGCGCGCTTCGACGAGGTCGCTGTTCTCGGCCACCGGTACGACGGAGTCCGCTTCGCCGACCACGTGCAGGATCGGCACCTGCCCTGCGGCCAACGCTTCCAGCCCGTCCAGGGCGAAGCCGGCGAAGGGGGCGGCTTCGCTGCCGTCGAGACCGTGCGCCTCCAGGCACTGCGCCCACTCCGCCGCGCGCCGCTCGCTCGCCCCGGCGCCGCCCGGCCACGAGCGCGGGTCGCACACCGGATTGTCGCCGTAGATCGCCAGCACCTGCTCCGGATGCGCCTTGGCCCATCGGTAGATCGGCAGGCCGCCGCGGCTCATGCCCTCGAGCAGCGGCCGCGCGCTCAGACCGCTCTTGGTGAGCAGCCAGTAGAAAGCGTCCCAGCGCTTCAGCGCCTCATCGTTGCCATAGAGGCCGGCGACGTCGGCATAAACCACGTGCCAGCCGCGCTCGAGCATGGCGAGGTCGAATTGCGGCTCGTGACCCCAGAAGCGCGCCCGCCACACCCACGGCCGGCCGGCGGCGACGACGCGCGGGAAGACCACCCGGCACTCCGCGCCCGCGTTCTTGAAGCGGTACTCCGTGTAGCCGTGGAAGTCGCCGCTGTGCACCGTCGCGCTCAGGAAGGCCAGCATCGAGCGCAGGCTGTACTCCGGGTCGCGCGGCAGCCGCACCGCCTCGGCCACGCGCCTGGCGATGGCCTCGGCGCCGTGCGGGTTGGGGTGGACGCCGTCGGGGAACCAGCCCTCGCGGTCCTGCAGCGGCGTGTGCAGGTCGATCAGCTCGACGCCCTCCGCCGCCGCCGCCCGACGCAGCGCCGGCACCACGCCTTCGGCCACGCGACCGCCGTCGATGTTGTCGCCTTCGGTCCAGGCCGGGGCCGGCAGACACAGCAGGATCCGCGCCGCCGGCGAGGCCTCGCGGAAGTCGCCGATCAGCGCCCGAGCGTCGGCTTCGAAGTCCGCGCCGTGGTGGTCCCAGTTGACCCGCTTCGAGTCGTTGGTGCCGAGCTTGATGACCACGACCTCCGGCCGCCACTCCAGCGCCCGCCGCGCCGCGCCGGTCTCGGTCCACGGATTGTTTCCCGCCCGCAGCATCGTCGCGCCGCTGACGCCGAAGTTGCGCACTGCGAAGCCCTCGCCTAGCAGGTGGCCAAGCAGGAGCGGGTAGGTGGTGTGTTCGCGGTCCGGCAGCCCCGATCCGTAGGTGATCGAGTCGCCGACGCAGGCGACGCGGGTGGGGGAGGCGTCACCGGCAGTGCCAGCCGCGTGTTCGGCCGCCTGTTGCGCCTGCGCCGAGGCGGCGGCGAAGAGGACGAGCAGCGCGAGGAGGTACCGAGCGAGAGGCGAACGCACCTCAGGAGCCTAGCCCTGCCACCACCCCGCGCGCCCTCAACTCGGCGACCTGCTCCTCCGAACGCCCGAGCTCCTGGCGCAGGACCTCGTCGCTGTGCTCGCCCAGCCGCGGCGGCGGCAGCCGCAGCGCGCAGTGGGGGACGTCGGCCTGCTGCGGGAAGCCGGTCATGCGCAGGGTGCCGATGGTCGCGTGCGGTGACTCGAGCACCATGCCGCGATGGAGCAGCTGCGGGTCGCTGAACAGCGCCTGCAGGTCATTGACCGGGCCGCAGGGGACCTCGGCGGCGACCAGCAGCTCGACCCACTCGGCGCAGCCGCGGTCGGCGAAGCGTGCCTGGATCAGCGGCAGCAGCGCCTCGCGGTGGGCGACGCGGGCGGGGTTGTCGGCGAAGCGCGGGTCGTCGAGCCACTCCGGGCGCTCGACGGCGCGGCAGAAGGCGCGCCACTGCTTGCCGTTGGTCACCGCCAGCGCGATCGGCCGGTCGGCGGTGTCGAAGACCTGGTAGGGCACGATCGACTCGTGGGCGGTGCCCCAGCGGGTCGCCTCCTTGCCGGCGACCAGGTAGTTGCTGGCGAGGTTGGCGAGCCCGGCGGCTTGCACGTCGAGCAGCGACAGGTCGAGGTGGCGGCCGCGGCCGGTGCGCATCTTCGCCAGCAGCGCCGCGGTGACCGCCTGCGCCGCGTGCACGCCGGTCAGCACGTCGGTGATGGCGACGCCGACCTTGCACGGCGGGCCGTCGCGCTCGCCGGTGACGTGCATCAGCCCGCCGACTGCCGACAGCACCATGTCGTAGCCCGGCCGGTCGCGGTAGGGCCCGTCCTGGCCGTACGCGGTGATCGAGGCGTAGACCAAGCCGGGGTTGCGCTGGCGCAGGCTGGCGTAGTCGAGCCCGAAGCGCGCCGTCAGCCCGGGGCGGAAGTTTTCGACCAGGACGTCGGCCTTGTCCGCCAGCTCGCGCACCATCGCCGCGCCCTCCGGATCGCCCAGGTCGACCGCCAGCGAGCGCTTGTTGCGGTTGCAGCACAGGAAGTAGGCGCTCTCGCCGCCGGCGAAGGGCGGCCCCCAGCCGCGCGTGTCGTCGCCGCCGCCCGGCCGCTCCACCTTGATCACCTCCGCTCCCTGGTCGCCCAGGATCATGGTGCAGGTCGGCCCGGCGAGGATGCGCGTCAGGTCGAGCACTCGCAGGCCGGCGAGGGGGAGGGGGTCGGCCCGGAGAGGACCGGGGAACAAGGGTCTGTCCGGTCGCGGAGGGTCAGGAGCCACAACGCAGAGGTTGTCTCATACCGGTGCCCCACCTTGCAAACGGGCGGAGGGCCGACCCGGCAGAATGCCGAGCAATGGCCATGCCGCTCGGCCCCTGGAAGGAGAACCGCCCACACGTTTTTTGAGTGAACGCGTGGGCGGTTAGCCGAGCGGCTAGAAACGTGAGATGGCCAGTGCCGTGTGATGGGCCACGGCGTCACGCCAAGTCCCGGGTGTGGCGTCGATGACGAAACCACGCCCAGCGTCAAACGTGATCTCCATCTTGGCTTCGCCGTCCTGAGCGAGTCCTCTCACCGCCGTATAAGTGTCGATGAGGCCGAACTCGTTGATCTCCGCCAGCGTGGAGACGAGGAGGAGACCACCGCCGTTCTCCCGGACGACGTTGGAGGAAAGCAGTCCCGTTCCTTCATCGATGGGCATGGAGCTGCTGAGGAGAATCCCGCAATCCCCGGCTCTGTTCAGGGCCTCGTTCGGAACGAAAGCAGCGCGGGCGACCGAGAAGCCGGCCAGGGCAGCGAGGACGACGAGGACCGAGAGGAGAAGTTTGGTGTTCTTGTTCATGATCGAAATGGTGCGTCAGTTCTTGGAACTAGCAGTTGGTGCAGGTCAATGTCACGTCGCCACAAGCGTTGGCGCTTCCCCAGTCAACTGCGGGAGAGCCAGTCACCTTCTTCCAATAGTAGACCTCGCCATCGCAACAGTCGAAGCAGGCTGAGATCGAGGCGGAGGAACTATTCGGTACTGATTTTGACAATTGGTTCTGGCAGCCCACGAACCCGGCGGTCAGAGCGGTGACAGCTCCTCCATGACTGATGGTGAGCGAGAACTGCGCGAGAGGGCAGCACTCGAGAGTGTAGAGACAGGAGAGCGGCGGACCTCCTTGCTCGGCCGTCGAGGGTCCGAGAGCGAACCCAGGAGAGAGGAGTCCGAACAAGACAAATCCTGTGATAGCCCTCTTGAGATTTCCTTCATGCGGGAAGTATGGGGGGGTGGGGGGATCGCGCAATTCAATTCCCTCGGGCATTCCTGAAGCGCGAATTTCCAGTTTCCTCCGGCCCCCCATGGGTCCCCCCT
>CAZXTO010000254.1:0-5297 GCA_964643675.1 uncultured Planctomycetales bacterium | reverse complement strand
CGGCCTCGATGCCGCCGCCGTCGCTCGCGGCCTGACCGCCGCTGCGGCGGCCGGCCCGACGCGCGAGGGCCAGCAGCTCCTCCTCGGGCACGATGTCGCACAGGACGGACTCGAAGGAGTGGAGGGAGGTCACCCAGAAGGGAAGGCTCACGCCCAACCTGTAACGGAACCGGGCCTTTCCTGCCAGCCTCGGGATCGCGGCGGCATAATCTCGCCTGCTGAAGGCCCACCAAGCATGCGCATCCTCCTCGTTGGTTCTGGAGGCCGGGAACACGCCCTGGCCTGGAAGATCTCCCGTTCGCCCCTGTGTGAGCAGCTCTGGATCGCCCCCGGCAACCCCGGCACGGCGGCCTACGGCGACAACCTCGACCTCGCCGCCGGCGACGTCGACGGCCTGGTCACCTTCGCCCAGGAGAACGCCGTCGACCTGGTCGTGATCGGCCCGGAGGACCCGCTCGCCGCCGGCCTGGTCGATCGCCTGGCCGCTGCCGGCATCGCCGCCTTCGGGCCCGCCGCCGACGCCGCCGAGCTGGAGAGCAGCAAGGCCTTCTGCAAGGAGGTCATGGTCCGGCACCGGGTGCCGACCGCGGGCTATCGGGTCTACAAGGACCTCAACCCGGCGGTCTCCTACCTCGAGGGCGGCGCGCGCTACCCCTTGGTGGTGAAGGCCTCCGGCCTGGCCGCCGGCAAGGGCGTGGTGATCTGCCCGGACGCCGCCACCGCGCGCCAGGCCGTGAAGGGCATGCTGGAAGACGGCCTGCACGGCGAGGCCGGCCGCACGGTGGTCGTGGAGGAGTTCCTGCAGGGGCCGGAGGCCTCCTCCTTCGCGCTCACCGACGGCCGCACCATCGTGCCGCTGGAGAACTGCCAGGACCACAAGCAGCTGCTCGAAGGCGGCCAGGGGCCGAACACGGGCGGGATGGGGGCGATCAGCCCCAACCCGCAGATCAGCGAGCGCACCCGCGACGCCATCGAGCGGCAGATCCTGTTGCCGACGGTGCACGGCCTCAACCACGAGGGCCGGCGCTTCCGCGGCGTGCTCTTCGCCGGCATCAAGCTGACCCCGGCCGGCCCCAAGGTGTTGGAGTACAACGTGCGCTTCGGCGACCCGGAATGCCAGGTCCTGATGATGCGGCTGAAGTCTGACCTGTTGCCGTACCTGAACGCCTGCGCCCACGGCACCCTCGAGGAGCTCGAGGCGCCGGAGTGGGAGCGGCGGCCGGCGGTGACGGTGGTGCTGGCCTCGGGCGGCTACCCCGGCTCCTACCCGAAGGGGATCCCGATCACCGGGGTCGACGAGATCGAACAGGGCGAGGAGCTCCAGGTCTTCCAGGCCGGCACCGCCCTCGACGAGGAGGGCCGCCTGGTGACCGCCGGCGGTCGGGTGCTGGCGGTGACCGCGCTCGGCGACGACCTCGACCAGGCCCGCGAACGGGCCTACGCCGCGGCCGACGCGATCCAGTTCGAAGGCAAGACCCTGCGCCGCGACATCGGCCATTCGGCGCTGGCTTCGCTGGAGGGGCTGGCGTGAAGTCCGATGCCGCGCTGAATCGCTTCGAGGCCTTCCTGCGCCGCAAGGGGCTGAGGGTCACCGACCAGCGCCGCGAGATCCTGAACGCCGCCTGGGCCACCCACGAGCACTTCAGCGCCGAGGAGCTCTACACCTGGCTGCGGGACCGCGGCTCCAAGGCCAGCCGGGCGACGGTCTACCGCAGCCTCTCGCTGATGGTGGAGGGAGGCTTCCTGTCGGGCCTCGACAGCGGCAAGGGCCAGATGCTCTACGAGCACATCCTCGGCCACAGCCACCACGACCACATGATCTGCCTGAAGTGCAGCAAGATCATCGAGTTCCGCTGCGAGGAGATCGAGGCGATGCAGCACCAGATGGCCGAGAAGCACCGCTTCCGCCTGCTGCAGCACACCCTCACCCTCGAGGGGTACTGCTCGAGCTGCCAGTAGGCGACCGCCGGAGGCTGCTCAGCCCAGGCGGTTCTGGACCGTCACGGCGAGGTCCTCGGCCAGGTCGGCGCGGCCCCGCCACAGGGTGCGGGCGCGGACCTTCAGCTCGCAGACGTCGGGCTTGCCCTCGACCTCGAGCACGTGGAACTTGACGTTGGTGTCGTCGATCACGCACTCGATGCGGCGCGAGCCGCGCTTGACGACCAGCTCCTCGCCGCGCTCCATCGCGACCGCCTCGGCCACCCGCAGCACCGTGTCGGCGGCGTGCGGCAGCACGATGGCGCCGCCGTCGTCGGCGTTTTCGTCGTGGGCCCAGACCCCGATCGCCAGGCCGGCCCCGACCAGGGCCGCGGCGCAGGAGGGCAGGGTCAGGAACAGGGCGAGGACGAGAACACGTACAGGAGCGGACATCGAGCAACCTCCGTCAGGCTGCCCGGATTGTAGCGGTCAGGTCGCTCCATCCAAGGGAGCGACCACCGCTCTTCAGGAACTCCTGCACGAAGGCGTGGTCGGTGGCACCGTTCTCGGCCAGGTGGGTGCCGGCGCGCGCGCCGAGCACCTCGATGGCCAGGTAGCGTTGGCGCGGGGAGAGGTAGGGCTCGTGGCCTTGGCCCCAGGCGCGGAGCAGGCTGGCGACGCTGCCGATGCGGGGGCGCTGGCGCGGGTCGGGGAACCAGGCGCGGGCCGCCTCGGCCACCGAGGGCGGCCGGAGGAAGGGGTTCATGAGGCTCGCCCACAGCCGCCGGAAGGCGCGCGCGCACAGCCGCCCGTGAAGGCTGCCCCGGTCCGCCAGCGGGGAGTCGCAGGCCAGCACGTGGGCGGCGGCCTCGACCAGCTGGTTGAAGGAGCAGGGGCCCTTCACCCACAGCACCGGCAGGTTGGGATGGACCACCGTGGCCGCTGGCGGCTGCTCGGCGGCCAAGGCGTGGCGATGGGCGGCCGGCAGGGTGGCCTGGAAGCCGGTCCAGAGCGGGGTCGGCCACACCGAGGGCCGGTGGCCTGGGTCGGGCAGCCCGAGGGTCTGGGCCATCCGCTGGGCCAGGGCCTCGACCAGCTCTTCGGTGATCTCGGCGGCCGCCTCCGGGTCGTCCTGGTTCATCTCCTGCAGGGTGCTGGCCCATTGCGCCAGCGGCGGGGTGTGGAGCCAGGCCCAGTGGCCCCGCCCGAGGTCCAGGATGGTCTCCTCCAGGCTGCCGGAGAGCTGCTCCCAGATCGGCTCCGGCGATTGGTGGAGCATGGTCGGCCGGGCGCCGCGCTCGCGCAGGAGGCGGGGCAGGTGGTCCTCGGCCAGGTGCCAGTCCCCGAAGAAGAGCAGCCAGCGGCAATCGGGATGGGCGTCGGAGAGCTCGCCCCAGCGGGCCGCGGCCGCCTCGTCGCGCTGCTCCGGAGGCCCGTCGACCCAGGCGCCGGCCACCAGGCCGTCGCGCCGGGCGAGCTGCTGGAGGCTGGCCCGGAAGGCCTGGCCCAGCGGGCGCCCGTCCACCAGCCGCAGATCGGGAGCGCGCAGGGCGGCGGCGGCGGGGACCGTCACCTCGCGCGGGAGCAGCTCCAGCAGCAGGCCGGGCTGCTGATCCTCCGGGAGGCTCTGGACCAGCTCCCGGAGGCCGTGGCGAGAGCGGCGCAGGGCGTGGTAATCGCCCACCAGGAGCGGATCCGCCCCGCGGAGGGCGCGCTGGAGGTCGGACTCGCTGGCCTGCCGTGGGGGCCCGGCCAGCAGGGTCTGGACCCAGTCCTGCCGGTAGCGCTGCAGCTCCTCCGACAACGGCGGCGCTTCCCGCGACCACTCGCTGCGGAGGCGCTCCTCCAGATCGTGCAGATCCTGGAGCAGGCGTTTCCGGGCCGATGCCATGCCCCTTCATCGGCGCGACCGGGTCGCGTCCTGAAGGAGCAACATCCTAGGCGGGGCAGGCCCTCAGGCGGGAGAACCGGCCAGGTAGGGAGCCAGCAGACCGCGGAAGAACCGCACCCCCTCGGTGCCGTCGCCCCAGGCCCCGGCGCCGCGGTCGGGCAGGCTGGCCGGGCCCAGGTTGCGCTCGGGGTGGGGCATCAGGCCGACGATGCGGCCGCTGCTGGAGGCCAGACCGGCGATGGCGCCGTCGCTGCCGTTGGGGCAGGCCGGGAAGTCCTGGGTGACCTCGCCGACCGGGTCCAGGTAGCGGAAGGCGATCAGCCCGGCCTGCTCCAGACGCGGTAGGTCCCGTTCCGGATCCCCGAGCACCAGCCGCCCCTCGGCGTGGGCGGCGGCCGCCGGCAGCACCGAGCCGGCCGGCAGCAGGTGGCCGATGCTGGCGCCGACCTGCATCCGCACCCAGCGGCACTCGAAGCGGTGGCTGCGGTTCCAGGTCAGCGAGCAGCGCACGCCCTCCAGGCCGGGCAGCAGGCCGCACTTGACCAGCGCCTGGAAGCCGTTGCAGACCCCGAACACCGAGCCGCCGCGCTCGTGGTGGGCGCGCAGCTCCTCGCCGAGGAAGGCCTCGATCTCGGCGCCGAGGATGGTCCCCGCGCCGAGGTCGTCGCCGTAGGTGAAGCCGCCCGGGACCGAGAACAGGTCGCAGTCGCGGATCCGCTCGGGTTGGCGCATCAGCTCGCGGATGTGGATCTGCTCGACCGCCGCGCCGGCCTGCTCGAAGGCGAAGCCGAGCTCGCGGTCGCAGTTGACGCCAGCGGCGAAGAGTTGCAGGACGCGGGCTTTCATGAGGTGGCTCCGTTGGCGCGGGCGAGGGCGTCGACGGCGAGAGCGTGGGTCTCCACGCCGTCCTCCAGGAGGTGCAGGGTGGCGTCGTCGGTGACCTCGCCGACCACCGCCCAGGGCTGGGCGCGGCAGCGGCTGGCGACTTCGTCCAGCTGGGCCGGCTCGACCTCGAGCAGGAAGCGGGTCGGGGTCTCGGTGAAGAGCCGGCCGAGCGGGCTGGCCGCGCCGGTGCAGGCGGCCTTGGCGGCGTCGAGGCGCAGGCCGAGGCCGTCGGCGCCGAAGGCCATCTCAGCCGCCGCGACCGCCAGGCCGCCCTCGGAGAGGTCGTGGCAGGAGACCGCCAGGCCGTCCTCGAGGCACTGGTGCACGGCGTCGAACAGCGCCGGAGCGGCGGCCGCGTCCGGCCGCGGCGGCTGCGAATCCGCCAGGCCGAGCAGATCGGCGGCGACCGAGCCGCCGCCGGTGCCGGCGTCGGTGGCGCCGGCCAGCACCAGCAGGTTGCCGCTGCGCTTGAGCGGCGTGGTGGAGGCGCGCGCGGTATCGGCCAGCGGCGCGATCGCGGTGCACAGCAAGGTGGGGGGGATCGGGTGCTCCTCCTCGCCGACCCGGTACTCGTTGTTGAGCGAGTCCTTGCCGCTCACGAAGG
>CAZXTO010000253.1:0-5304 GCA_964643675.1 uncultured Planctomycetales bacterium | reverse complement strand
AGGTTCTGACTCGGCGTGGTTAGGCAACATGAAGCGAGAATTGCGAGCAATCGAAATCTGTGCCGGGGCCGGTGGACAATCCCTCGGCCTGGAGGCTGCCGGGTTTGCCCACGAAGCCCTTGTTGAGATTGATCCCCACCCCTGTGCGACTCTTCGTGCTAACCGGCCTGGCTGGAAGGTGCATGAGGCCGATGTTAAGGGATTCACTGCAAAGCGCTACAAGTATATTGACCTGTTAGCGGGTGGTGTGCCATGTCCGCCATTCAGCATTGCTGGCAAACAACTTGGCCATGAGGACGAAAGGGATCTTTTCCCCGAGGCAATGCGCCTTGTTCATGAATGCCGACCCAAAGCCCTGCTGCTAGAGAATGTCCGCGGATTTGCTGCGGCCAAGTTTCAGGACTATCGAAATCACCTGATCGGTGAGCTTGCTGACCTGGGTTATGCAACTGAGTGGAGAGTCCTGAATGCCGCCTCCTTCGGGGTTCCCCAGCTAAGGCCTAGATTTGCCCTGATTGCCCTGCGCAAGCCATATGCCAACTTCTTCCACTGGCCCGAAGAGCAAGATTGCTTCAGAACGGTAGCTGAGGCCATTGAAGACCTACTTAGTGAAGGTGGATGGCAAGGCATTCATTCTTGGCGCGATAAAGCGAACCGCATTGCGCCGACCTTAGTTGGCGGCTCAAAAAAGCACGGGGGGCCCGATCTGGGTCCAACCCGAGCAAAGCGAGCTTGGGCTGAGCTTGGTATCAATGGAAAGGGAATTGCCAACGACCCGCCAGACAGATCTTTCCCGAGCGATGGTCTGCCTAAGCTAACGAATCAGATGGCTGCCAGAATCCAAGGCTTCCCTGACTCTTGGAAGTTCTCTGGTGGGAAAACAGCGATCTATCGGCAAATCGGAAATGCCTTTCCTCCACCTGTTGCCGCTGCCTTGGGTTCCTCAATAAGGGCTGCGATTGAAAAGCGACAGAAACGTGAGACTGTTTTTGGACTTCAGTCGCAGGAGCCAATCCCTGGGCTAGGTAGCTAGCCTATTCGGCTTGACTTCGGAGAAGGGCTTCGCGAGCAGTAGGGCCATCAACAATCCCCTTCCCGCGTAATGATTCCCACTCCTCTTGGGTCAGCGGAACAAGGATTGACATATGGTCGCTTTCGGGGAAAGCCCATGGGCATTTTTGACAATCTTCCCTGCAGTCCTGACAAGCCCTTCTCTTGCTTACATTGCATGACACACAAAGTGTTTGCCAGTTTTCTGAACTATGACTGCCTCTGCGATTGAGCGGGACCTTGTGATCGGCCTGCAACAGTTTTCCGATACTTGGGTTGGACTCATCCACAGCGACCCCACACACAAGACACTTGAACCCTGAATTCTCTAGTAACTTCCATTTCTGAGTTGCCGAAAGGTATTTCCTTGGGTTGGGTGGGTTAAGAGTCAAGCTTCTCAGGCGCCATGCGGCTTTCCCTCCAACGTATCCTGTTTCAATATCCACCCCTAGTTCATCTCTGACCTCGCGCAGCCTGCGGTCAAAATATTTCTGTCCCGTTTCTTTCAATAGATCATCACTAAGAACCCATTCTCCAGACGGCGGGATTCCTCCCCCCCAAAGCCTACTCAGCATTAGGTCTTTGACTGCGCTTATATCTCCAGGCAATGAGGCCAGGAACTCCTCAAATCTCGGGTCTCTTTGTTTATCGGTCATTTGCCTTATCTTACCGAAAATGTGGACGGGCTCATTTGTCCTCCCAACGGGAATTGGGCAGCCTTGGATAGCCGGAGCGCCTGGGGTTAGGCGGCGGGGTCGGCCGGGGAAGGAAGGGGGGAGACACGGGTAGAGCGGCGGGGTTGGAAAGGAGAGGCGATGATAACGGTTTGGGCGGACCTGCCTAGGTGGGTCGCTTAGGCGGCGGGAGGAGGTCTGCGGGGCTCCGCACGCCCAGGTATCCCTTGGTCGCGACGTGGGTGTAGATCATGGTCGTATTGACGCTGCGGTGGCCGAGGAGCTGCTGGATGGTGCGGATGTCGTAGCCGTTCTCGAGCAGGTGGGTGGCGAAGGAGTGGCGCAGGGTGTGGGTGGTCGCCCGCTTGGGGATCCCGGCTTGGCGGACGGCCTCGCGGATGGCCTTCTGGAGCACGGTCTCGTGGAGGTGGTGGCGGCGGACCTGTCCTGTCTCGGGATGCCGGTAAGTCCGAGTGGCGGGGAAGACCCACTGCCAGGGGTAGTCCCGCCCTGCGTTGGGCAGCTTCCGGCCCTGCGCACGGGGCAGCTCGACCCAGCCCGCCCCCCGGCGGAGGTCCTCCTGGTGCTGACGATGACAGGAGGCGAGCTGCCGCTCGATCCGGTCGGCCAGGCTCTCCGGGAGCAGCGTGATGCGGTCTTTGTCGCCCTTCCCAGCGCGGACCGTAACCTGTCCCCGTTGCAGGTCGACGTCCTTGACGCGGAGTTGGCAGACCTCGAGCAGGCGCATTCCGGTGCCGTAGAGCATGGCGGCCATGAGCTGCGGCGTCCCGCGCAGCTGCTCGAGCAGGCGGCCGACCTCGTCTTGGCTGAGCACGACGGGCAGCCGCCGGGGCCGCTTGGCGCGGTCCAGGCTGCGCAGCTTCCCCAGCTCACGGCCGAGGCCCTCCCGGAACAGGAACAGGAGGGCCGCCAAGGCCTGGTTCTGGGTCGAGGCCGACACGCGGCGGCGGTTGGCGAGGTCGGAGAGGAAGGCGCCGACCTCGGCCTCGCCCAGCTCTTCGGGTGCCCGGCCGGGGTGCTGGGCCAGGAAGCGCCGGGACCAGGCCAGGTAGGCCTGCTCCGTCCGCGGGCTGAGGTGACGGGTGCGGATCCGCTCGCGGACGCGCTCGAGGAGGGGGTGGGGGGGCTCGGCCATCAGGGAACGGACGGCCGGCGGGCGCTGGGTTACGCGAGAATCCGCGCAGTCGCTGCGACCGCGCGGGCGGCGCGCTCCCTCGCGTCCCGAGGGGGGACCAGATCAGGGGCCGGTCTCAATCCTCGGTGACGAAGTGCGAGCAGACCTCTTCCCAACGGCTGAGGACGGCCCTCGCCGCATCCGGCAAGTAGCAGCGCTCGTAATCCTCCCCTTGGAGGTCGATGATGTCCTTCAGGGAGTCGAAGGTCATGATCGTCATGAACTCGACCTCCTCTCCGAGGTCCCGGGAGAGGAGTTCCAGGCTCCGATAGCCGCGGATCCGCTTGGCTTCGATTCCCGGGCGGACCTCACCCTGGAGGACGTCGCGGTATGCCTGGGCATTCTGCTGGGTCGTCCATCCACGCCAGATTCGTTTGATCACCATTCCTGCGTTCAGTGTAGGGGGAGAGCGAAGCCCGACGAGCGGCGGGGGATGTCGCCCGCCTCAGAGGCCCAGGAACAGCACCGCCAGCCCCGAGGCCGCGATCAACCCGCCGGCCATCGCGTCCGCCCAGCGCTCCAGCGGGCCGAGCCGCACGGCCCGCGCCCCGGCGTGCGCGAGCGCGACGGTCGCCAGCATCGTGCCCAGGGTCGCCACGCCGAAGGCGGCCGCCGCCCACAGGGCGATGCCCCACTGGCCCTCGCTGGCGGGGATCAGGAACAGCGGGATCAGGGGCTCGCACGGCCCCAGCACGAAGATCGCGAACAGCACCCAGAAGCTGCCGCGGTCGCCGTTGGCCGGGCGGCCGTCGGGGTGGCGGGCGTGCTCGTGTTCGGCGTCGCCGTGGCGGTGCAGGTGGAGGTGGCCGTGGTGCTCGTGCAGCTCGACTCCCTGCTTTCGCCGCCAGGCCTTGCGCAGGCCCCAGAGCAGGTAGGCGGCGCCGAAGGCGACCAGCACCCAGGCGGCGATCGGGCCGCGGCCGGTCTCCGCCGCCTCGAGCTTGCCGATGCCGACCCCGGCGAGGATGCCGACCACGCCCAGCGCCAGCGAAGCCGCCACGTGCCCCGCGCCGCAGGCCGCGGTCACCGTCAGCGTGCGCGCGCGGCTCCAACCCCGCGCCCGCGCCAACATGACGAAGGGCAGGTAGTGGTCCGGCCCCAGCAGCGTGTGCAGGAAGCCGACGCCGGCGGCGGTGCCGATCACGGCGAGGGCGGCGCCGTCCATCAGCAGATCCGCGGCAGGTCCATTCCCGACAACAGATCCAGCGGCCGCTCGCCGCCGAAGGCCGTGCGAAGGCTGACCGGCACCGTGCCCGCCTCGCGCGGCAGCACCTCGCCGATGCGCGCGGCTTCGGCGCCGTCCTCGCGCGCGCGCCAAGCGGCCAGGGCGGCGTCGGCTTGATTGGCCGGCACCCAGGCCAGCACCCGGCCTTCGCAGGCCAGGTAGAGCGGGTCCATGCCGAGCAGCTCGCAGACGCCGCGGGTCGCGGGGCGCACCGGCAGCGCCTCGGCGTCGAGCACGAAGCGGTGGCCGCTTCGGGCGGCGGCCTCGTTGCAGGTGGTGGCGGCGCCGCCGCGCGTGGGATCGTGCATGGCGCGGACCTTCACGCCGGCATCGTAGAGGGCCTCGACCAGGCCGCCGACCGGGGCGCAGTCGGAGCGCAGCTCGACGCCCTTCAGCTCGTGACGGCAGGCGAGGATGGTGGCGCCGTGGTCGCCGAGCGGGCCGCTGCAGAGGATGGCGTCGCCGGGCTGGATGGCGGCGTCGCCGAGGCCAGCCCGCTCGGGGGGCACCACGCCGACCCCGGCCGTCACGACGAAGGCCTGGTCGCCCTTGCCGCGCGGCACCACCTTGGTGTCGCCGCAGACGATCTGCACCCCGGCGCGGTCGGCGGCGGCCCGGGCGCTGGCGGTGAAGCGCTCGAGGCGCGCCAGCTCCAGCCCTTCCTCCAGGATCAGCGCCCAGCTCAGCCACAGCGGCCGCGCGCCGGCCACCGCCAGGTCGTTGACCGTGCCGCAGACCGACAGGCCGCCGAGGTCGCCGCCGGGGAACTCCACCGGGTCGACGACGAAGCCGTCGGTGGTGAAGGCCAGGCGGGCGCCGCTGCTGGCGTCGCCGCCGTCGCCGCTCGCCGGGATCGGCAGCAGCGCCGAGTCACCGAGCTGCCGCAGGGTGTCATTGCCGAAGGCCGGCACGAAGCGGTCGGTCACCAGCTCAGCGGTCAGCCGGCCGCCGGCGCCGTGGGCGAGTTGGACGCGCTCGCTCATGACTTCGCCGCCAGCCGCTCGTGGCGGAACCACGCCGCGCAGGCGCCCTCGCTCGACACCATGCAGGCACCGATGGCGTTCTCGGGGTCGCAGCCGTCGGCGAACAGCGGGCAGTCGGGCGGGTCGATGACGCCGCGCAGCACCTCGCCGCAGCGGCAGCCGGCCGGCTCCTTCGCC
>CAZXTO010000252.1:0-5322 GCA_964643675.1 uncultured Planctomycetales bacterium | reverse complement strand
CGCCGGCCCCCGGCCTGGCCCCGCGCCTCCGCGCCGGCCTGTTCCGCGGCGCGCGCCTGCCGAAGCCGTGGCCGGTGTGGCTGGTGCTGGCCGTGATCGGAGCCGGGGTCGCCGGCTACGGCTTCACGGCACTGGAGGAGGACTCGGTCATCCGCCAGACTCTCCAGGCCCTCGAGGCCAAGGCGGCCAGCGCCGAGGCCGCCGCCCGAGCCGCCGAGGCGCCCCCCGCGGATCCGGCCGCGGCCCCCGAATCGGGCGGCGCAGCCGAGAGCGCCGCTGCGCCCACCGACGCCGGCGCGCCGGCCAAGCCCGAAGCCACCCCCGCCGACCTGATGGTGGGAGCCGGCGGCGCCCTCAGCCTGTTGATGCTGCTGGTGGTCTTCAGCGAGGCCTTGCTGCTGATCGCTGGCCGCATGGTCGCCGACGCCCTCGGCCTGCTGTTCTTCTTGCTGCGCTGGATCGCGCTGCTCGCGCTGCTCCCGGTCTGGCTGGTGCTGCAGGTTCCGGCCTTCCTGGTCGACCGGGTCCAGGCCGCGCTTAACCGCGGCTATCCGGTCTTCCTGCGCGGCGCGCTGAGGCTGCCGGTCATCACCCTGGCCTTGGTCAGCGTGCTCGCCTTGTCGGCCTGGTCGGCGGCCTCCAGCCTCGGCCGGGAACTGCTGCCCGAGGTGCTCCAGGGCGAGATCACGGCCGAGGTCTACTTCCCGGCCGGCTATCCGCTCGAGGAGACCGACCGCGTCGCCACCGGACTCGAGCGGCGGCTGGCGGCGATCGACGGCGTCATCGAATCGGCGGTGGTCAGCGGCGCCGACCGCGAGTCGATCAGCTCGGATGAGGACGGCCCGCACGTGGCTCGGATCACGGTGCGCACCCAGCCCGGCGACCAGGCCCGCCTGATCGAGGAGCGGGTCGAGGGCGAGATGCGCGCGGTGCTCGCCGGCGAGCCGGCCCTGGCCCGCTTCCAGCTCAAGCGACCCACCCTGCTGGCGCTGAAGGCGCCGCTCGAGATCGAGGTACTGGGCGACGACCTCGAGGAGCTCGAGCTGATCGCGGCCGACATCCAGCGCCGGGTCAGCGGCATCGAGGGCATCGTCGACCTGCGCACCTCGGTGCGCCGCGGCAACCCGGAGGTGCGCGTGGTGCTCGACCGGGAACGCTTGGCCGAGCACGGCCTGAACCTGGGCCAGGTCGCCCAGCGGCTGCGGCTGGCGGTCGAGGGCGAGGTCTCCTCCACCTTCCCCGAGGCCGACGAGCGGCTCGACATCCGGGTCCGGGCCGACCTGGACTCGATGCAGCACGTCGAGCAGCTGCGCGACATCCCGATCAACCCCGACGCCGAGCGGCCGCTGCCGCTGGGCGCGGTGGCCTCGCTCAGCACCGACTTCGGGCCGAGCGAGATCCGCCACGTCGGCAAGCGCCGGGCGGCGGTGCTCTCCGCCTCGCTGGCCGGCGGCGGCTTCGATCTCGGCGGCCTCACCGACCAGCTCGACCAGCGCCTCGACGGCCTGCGCCTGCCACCGGCGGTGACGGTGCAGGTGACCGGTCAGAAGCAGGAGATGGAGTCGGCGCTGAGTTCGCTCAGCTTCGCCCTGCTGCTGGCGGTGTTCCTGGTGTACGCGGTGATGGCGGCCCAGTTCGAGTCGCTGCTGCAGCCCTTCATCATCATGTTCTCGGTGCCGCTGGCGGGCATCGGCGCGGTCTGGGCCCTGAAGCTGGCCGGCACGCCGATCTCGGTGGTGGCCCTGCTCGGCGGCGTGGTCCTGGCCGGCATCGTGGTCAACAACGCCATCGTGCTGGTGGATCGCATCAACCGCAACCGCGAGCAGCGCGGCCTGGAGCTGAACGAGGCCATCATCGAGGCCGGCCGCGCCCGCCTACGGCCGATCCTGATGACCACCTTCACCACCGTGCTGGGAATGATCCCGCTGACCGGCTGGCTGGCCGGCCTGCCCGGCATCGGCAGCATCGGCGCCGCCGAGGGCACCGAGCTGCGGGCGCCGATGGCGCTGGTGGTGATCGCCGGCCTGAGCGTCTCGACCCTGCTGACCCTGGTGGTGATCCCGGTGCTCTACCGACTGGTCGCCCTCGCCACCCCGGAACGGAGCGCGGCATGAGCGAACCCGACGACCGCCTGGTCGGCTTCTTCCGCAAGCTCGTCAGCCGCCCGATCGCGGTCTTGATGCTGGTCACGGCGCTGCTCGGCGCCAGCGCCATCGCCGCCTTCCGGATCCCGATCGAGCTGCTGCCGAAGGGCTTCGCGATGTCGAGCATCTCGGTTCAGGCGGGCTGGCCGGGCGCCAACCCGGTCGAGGTCGAGCAGAAGCTGGTGCGGCCGCTGGAAGAGGAATTCCAGACCATCCGCGGCGTCCAGCAGATCAGCGCCCGGGCCTTCGAGGGCGGCTGCTGGGTCAACCTGTCCTTCTCGGGCAGCTTCGACATGGACCAGGCCTACGCCGAGGTCGCCGACCGCCTCGAGCGGGCGCGGCCGCGGCTGCCGCGCGAGGCGGACCGGGTGGTGGCGCGGCGCTTCACCGCCGACGACCAGCCGGTGCTGTGGTGCGGGGTGTTGTACCCCAACGAGCTCGCCGAAGAGGCCCAGGAGCTGGTCGGCGACGTCCTGATCCCGCGGCTCGAGTCGGTCGACGGGGTCGCCTCGGCCGACGCCATGGGCCTGATGCCGCGCTCGGTCCGGATCCTGCTCGACGAGGAGCGGGTGCGCGCCAACCGGGTCGACATCGGCGCGCTGCTCGGGCGGCTGCAGGGCGACAACCTGAGCGCCCCGGTCGGCGACCTGGACGAGGCCGGCTCGCGCTACATCGTGCGCATCGACGGCCGCTTCCGCTCGCTGGAGGAGATCGAGGACTTCCCGGTCCGCGAGGGCCTGCAGGTGCGCGACATCGGCCGCGTGATCCTGGTGCACTCGGCGCCCGAGTACCTGTTCCGGGTCGACGGCCAGTACGCCATGGGGCTGTCGGTGTCAAAGGAGACCGCCGCCAACAGCTTCGAGGTCTGCTCCGAGCTGCAGCGCATGTTCGAGGAGGAACTGCCCGATGACCCGGTGCTCGGCGAGCTCGAGTACAGCGTGTTCTGGTCCCAGGGCGACACCATCCGCGACTCGCTGCTGGGCCTGATCGAGGACGCCGCGATCGGCGGCGGCATCGCCAGCCTGGTGCTGTTCCTGTTCCTGTGGCGGCTGCGCTTCACCTTCCTGATCGCGCTCTCGATCCCCTTCTCGGTGCTCGCCACCCTGGCCTACCTCTACTTCAGCGGCGGCACCTTCAACCTGTTCTCGATGATGGGGATCACGATCTCCATCGGCATGCTGGTCGACAACTCGGTGGTGATCGTGGAGAGCATCTTCCACCGCCGGGAACGCGGCGAGCCACTGGCCCGCGCCTGCACCCGCGGCCCGGCCGACATGATGCTGGCGGTGATCACCGCGACCGCGACCACGATCGTGGTCTTCCTGCCGCTGATCTTCATGACCGAGGACCGCAACGCGCGGACCTTCACCACCTCGATCGGCATCCCGCTGTGCATCTCCTTGGCGGCGGCGCTGTTCCTGGCGATCCTGGTGGTACCGGTGGCTTCGCGCTTCCTGGTCCGGGACCGCGCCGAGCACGCCACGGTGCGGCCGGCCCAGGCCCGCGCCCAACGGGTCATCCACGGCCTCACCGGGTGGCTGCCGCAGCTGGTCGGCTGGTCGCTGCGGCACCGCTTCCGCGCCGCCCTGCTGGCGCTGCTGTTCCTGGCCTCCGGCAAGCTCGCCAGCTCCGACCAGGAGATCCAGGGCGACCTCGGCGGCGGCGGCCAGATCCAGATCGACTTCGAGTTCGGCGCCAACACCACCCTTTGGGAGGCCGAGGAGGCGCTGATGCCGCTCGAGCAGGCCCTGCTGGGCGCGGAGTTCCAGGCCGCGGCCGAGGCCATCGGCGGCGAGACCACCCTCGGCATCGGCTTCAACCGGGGCGACGGCGACATCAACCTGTGGTTCGAGCGGCCGATTTCACCCGACGGAACCGAGCAGCTGCGCGACCTGGTCAAGGAGCACGCCCCCGCTCACCCGGCCTACCAGATCAAGTTCGAGGAGAAGTTCTCGGAGGAGACCCAGACCGAGGACCAGTGGGACCGCCTGCTGCTGTCCGGCCCGGACAGCCTGGTGGTGGCGCGCATCGCCGAGGAGGTGCGCGTGGCCGCGCGCGGGCTCGATCACTGGGAGACCATCAATGAGGACGAGGACCCGGCGCGCGAGATGCTCGTCACCCTCGACCGCGACCGCCTGCTGCGCGCCGGCACCAGCAGCAGCAACGTGCTCGGGGTGATCGAGTGGGGCCTGCGCGGACTCATGGTCTCGCGCTTCGAGACCGAGCGCGGCGACGTCCCCATCATCATGGAATTCGACGAGGAGGCCGACCCCGACCGCGCCCGCCTGCGCGAGCTCGGCGTCGCCGGCACCGCCACCGGGGACTGGCTGCCGCTGAGCGCCTTCGCTTCCTTCGAAGACCGCCGCGGGCCGTCCTCGATCTACCGCCGGGACGCCCGCACCATGGAGGTGGTCGGGCTCAAACCCAAGGGCAAGGACCTGCGCCAGCGGGCCGCCAACCTCGATGCCCTGATGACCGGGGTCGACATGCCGGAGGGCTACCGCTGGGAACAGAGCGGCGGCATGCGCGACTTCGAGGCCGACATGAGCGAGCTGCAGAGCGCCTTCACCCTGGCGGTGGCGCTGGTCTTCCTGCTCATGGGCCTGTTGTTCGAGTCGCTGATCCTGCCCTTCTCGGTGCTGATCACGATCGCCTTCGCCGTGGTCGGGGCCCAGTGGGCCTTCAAGCTCAGCGGCACGCCGATCGACATCGTCGGCATGATCGGCATGATCGTCCTGGCCGGGGTGGTCGTGAACAACGGCATCGTCCTGGTCGACCGGATCATCCGCCTACGCCGCGCCGGCGCCTCGCGCGACGAGGCCATCGTGCAGGGCGTGCGGGACCGCCTGCGGCCGGTGCTGATGACCGCGCTCACCACCATCGCCGGTTTGCTGCCCATCGCCGTGGCGGTGCCGGACGGCAGCGGGATCAGCTTCCAGGGGCTCGCGATCGGGGTCTCGGGCGGCCTGGCCTTTTCGACCTTCTTCACCCTGTGGGTGGTCCCGCTGCTCTACAGCATGCTCGAGGACCTCGGGCACGTGCTGAGCCTCGAGACCGTGGGCCGGATGTTCGCCCAGTTCAAGCGCCGCGGACTGCGCCGGCGCAAGGCGGCGGGCTAGGCGGGAGCTCAGCCCCGGGCGGGCCGAGCAGCCGGCCCGGGCATTCGGCCTCCGCCCGC
>CAZXTO010000251.1:0-5331 GCA_964643675.1 uncultured Planctomycetales bacterium | reverse complement strand
CTCCTTGGCCGTGTCCCAGCTGGTGCGCCGGAAGCCGCCCTTGCCGCGCGCCTTCTGGTAGCGCTTGCGCCGCTCCGGGTCGCTCTGGATGAACTTCCAGGCGTCGGCCGGGTCGGCGTGGATGGTCTTGGCCTCCTTCCAGAGGTCGAGCAGCGCGCCGCGCACGTAGGGGTACTTGACCCGCAGCGGGCTGTAGAGGTACCAGCTGTAGCTGATGCCGCGTTGGCAGCCGCGCGGCTCGTAGGGCGGGATGCCGCTCTCGAGCTTGGGGTAATCGACCGCCTGCATCTCCCAGGTGACGATCCCGTCCTTGACGTGGATGTTCCAGGAGCAGGAGCCGGTGCAGTTCACGCCGTGGGTGCTGCGCACGACCTTGTCGTACTGCCAGCGGTTGCGGTAGAACTGCTCCCAGACGCGGGTCTTCGGTTCGACCGAGTCGTGGATGTGGGTAAGGGAACCGTGGCCAGTCATCGCTGGGAGCTCTCCAGTAGCGGCTTGCGGACGGCGCGGAAGCGGTTGCGCCAGATCAGTTGGAGCAGGAACAGGACCGCCGCGGCGAACGCGGCGCCGGTGAACACGAACCCCGGCGAGACCGCGATCGTGCGCCCGGTGTTGGGCATCTCGTCGGGCCCCGAGCCCTTCAGGCCGGCCCGGCGCAGGTAGGCGATCAGGTCGTCGATCTCGCCTTCGGTGAGCGGGTGCTTCTGGAACACCGGCGCCATCACCTCGGAGGGAGGCGCGCTCAGCCAGCCGGCCAGCGCGGCCTGGCCGTTGAGGCGCGCGTAGGCCTCGGTCAGGTCGGGGCCGAGGCGGCCGCCGCCGAAGCCGCCCAGCGGCTCGACCGAGTGGCAGCCGACGCAGGCCGGCCCGCCGGCGCTGAGGGTCTCCTCGCCGCTGAACAGCAGCGCGCCCCGCTCCTCCATCTCGGGGGTCATCGGCTTCTCCACGGCCACCATCCCGAACTGCGACACCGGCTTGGCCGACTCGATGTCGATCAGGTCGAGCAGCTGGTCCGCCATCTCCGGCGTGATGCCGGGAGGCGGGGTCATGGCGGCCATGTTCGACTCCTCGAGCATCTTCTGGGCGTAGGGGTCGCCGCTGGCGAGCACACCGGTCGGGTCGAGGATGAAGCCCTTCAACCACTCGCGCTCCTGGCGCTGGCTGACGCCCTTCAGGTCGGGGCCGACCTTGCGGCCGCCGCCGATGTTGTGGCAGGCGAGGCAGTAGGTCTTGAAGTAGACCTCCGCTTCGGGGGTCGGCTCCTGGGCCCGCAACGGCGGGATCATCAGGAAGGCAAGCAGGACGGGAATCAGCTTCGGCAGCACGAGGCACCTCACGCGGGGGGTTCTCCCGCGGAAAGGCAAGCGCCGTGCCGCGCGGCGGAACCGGCGCGACGGCCTCAGCGCGCTGCGGAGGACTCAGCCGACGCCGGGGTGCATCCCGCCGGAGGCACCCGGCGGCGGTCACGGCCGCTCCCTCCGCCCCGAAGGCCGCTTCCGCGGTGCATCCTGCCGTTGGCAGGAGCGAGCTCGGCCGGACTCAGTCGGCCAGGAAATCGGTGCGGTCGACGCCCAACTGCCGCAGGATTTTCTGGAAGGCGGCGCGCGTCAGGCCGCAAGAGTCCGCCGCCCGGCTGACGTTCCCGCGGCTGGTCTCCAGCGCCCGCACCACGAACTCGCGCTGGAACTCCTCCAGCGCCCGCTGCTTGGCCTCGCTGTAGTTGTCCGAACCGGCCTCCCCCTCCGGGGCCTGCCAGCCGCGCCCTCCGAGGCCGAAGTGGTAGGGCCGCAACCGGCCGCCGCCGCACACCACCACCGCCCGCTGGACCGCGTTCTGCAGCTCGCGCACGTTGCCGGGCCAGGCATAGGCCTGGAGCTCGCGCTCGGCGTCGGCGCCCAGCACCGGCGCCTCGCCGGCCTGGCACAGCTCGCCGGCCTGGGCCAGGAAGCGGGCCGTCAGCGGCAGGATGTCCCCGGGCCGCTCGCGCAGGGGCGGCAGGTGGATGCGCACCACCTGGAGCCGGTAGTAGAGGTCCTCCCGGAAGCTCCCCTCGCCGACCATCGCCTCGAGCTCCCGGTTGGTGGCCGCGACCAGGCGGAAGCGCACCGGCACGTCGCGGCTGCCCCCCACCGGGCGCACCACCTTCTCCTGCAGCACCCGCAGCAGCTTGCCTTGGAAGGCGGGCGACATCGAGGCCACCTCGTCGAGGAAGACGGTGCCGCCCTCGGCCTCGGCGAACAGGCCGCGGCGGTCGCGGTCGGCGCCGGTGAAGGCGCCGCGCACGTGGCCGAACAGCTCGGACTCGAGCAGGGTGTCGGACAGGGCGGCGCAATTGACCGCCAGGAAGGGGTGGTCGGCGACCTGGCTGGCGGCGTGCACCGCGCGCGCCATCAGCTCCTTGCCGGTGCCGCTCTCGCCCTCGAGCAGGACCGGCATCGGGCTCGGGGCGGCGCGCCGCACCAGCTCCAGGACCCGCTTCATGCTCGGGTCCTCGGCCACCAGGGTGCCGTCCCAGGCGGCCTCGCTGCGACGGGCCAGGATCTGGCAGCCCAGCCGCTGCACCAGGCCGAGGATCTCCTCGTTGTGGAAGGGCTTGGTGAGGAAGTGGGCGGCGCCCTCCTGCAGGCACTGCACGGCGGTCTGCACGGTGCCGAAGCCGGTCAGGATGGCCACCTCGGTCCCCGGCCAGCGGCGCTTGATCTCCGGCAACAGCTCGGCGCCGGTCATCCCGGGCATCATCAGGTCGCTCAGCACCAGGTCGGCCGGCTGGCGCTCGAGCGCCTGCAGCGCCTCGCTGCCGGTCGAGGCCTCCGCGACCTGGGTGCCGAGGCGCTGCATCAAGCGCTTCAGGCCGAGCCGGATGTCGTCCTCGTCGTCGACCACCAGCACGCGGAGCTGGCTCAGTTGGGGGGAGTCGGGTTGCACCGGAGAGGGAGGATCAGGTGTCGAGCCGGGCCCGCAAGCGTACCCGGAAGGCGGTGCCGGAGGCGGAGCTCTCGGCCAGGTTGAGGCCGCCGCCGTGCATCTCGGCGATGCGCTGGGCGGTCGACAGGCCGAGGCCGGTGCCGCGACCGCGCGCCTTGGTGGTGAAGAAGGGCCGGAAGATGCGGTCGCGGTCCTGCGGATCGATGCCGGCGCCGGTGTCGCGCACCTCGATCACCAGCTGGCCCTCGTCGTCGAAGCTCTCCAGCCGGACCTCGCCGGCGCCCTCGACGGCCTGGATCGCGTTCATCACCAGGTTCACGAACACCTGCCGCAGCTGCACCTCGTCCCCGGTCACGAAGGGGTTGGCGGCGCCCAGCTCGGTGTGCAGCTGCACCTGCGAGCGGTCGGCCACCGGCCGCAGGAAGCGCACCACGTCGCCGATGGTGCCGTGCACGTCGACCGGCCCGATCTCGGGCGAGGCGCCGGTGGCGTAGTCCAGCAGCTCGCGGATGGTCTTCTTGCAGGTCTCGGTGTTGCGCTCGATGACCTCGACGTTCTCGCGCAAGGGCGAGGCCTCGTCCAGCTCGGCGGCCAGCATCTCGTTGAACATGCTGATCGAGGCCAGCGGGTTGTTGAGCTCGTGGGCCACCACCGCCGCCACCTCGCCGAGCACCGACAGCCGCTCCTGGTGGATCTCGCGCTCGTCCTGCTGCACCCGGTCGGTGATGTCGCGCGACACCAGCACCCGGCCGGAGCGGCCGCGGTCGTCGGGCGCCAGCGAGGTGGCGTGGACCTCGAACACCCGGCCGCCGGCCTCGATGACGCAGGACTTGGGGCCGGTGCGGGGCTCGAACAGGCAGCTCAGGCAATTGTCCGTGACCGGGGTCTCGTGGCAGACGTGGCGGCTGATCCCGGTCCCGCCGCGGTCGCGGTAGTCGAGCAGCGCCGACACCGCGTCGTTGCGCAGCACGATGTCGCCGCGGTGGTCGAGCACCAGCAGGCCGTCGCGCATCGAGGCGATCACGGTGTTGAGCCGGTCGCGCTCGGCGCGCAGCTCCCCGGCGGAGCGCTCGAGCTTGCCGGTGCGCTCCTGCACCGCCCCCGCCATCAGGTTGAAGGCCTGGGCCAGGTGACCGATCTCGTCGTCGCTCTCGACCGAGACCCGGGCCTCGAAGTCGCCCGAGCTGATCTGGGTGGCGGCCTGCTCCATCTCCTTCAAGGGCCGCGCGACGAAGCGGATCGGGAAGAACAGCAGGAAGCCGGACAGCAGCGCCAGCACCACCCCCACGCCGAGGAACTCGCTCTGCAGGCCAGACACCGAGGCGAGGGCGCGGTCGACCTGGAGGATGACCTCGATCTCCCAGGCGTTGGCCGGGATCTGGAACACCTGCATGATCGGCCGCACCCGCATCACCGCGAACTCGGCCTCCGGCGGCGCCGGCTGGGCCTCGGCGCCGCGGTACTCGGCGTGCTGACGGTCGCGCCCGTCCTCGGCCGTCTCGCGCACCACCTGCAGGCGCCGGCCGCGCTGGTCGCGCAGGGTGAGCTGGGCCTCGTCCTCGCCCTCGGCGAAGGTCTGGGCCACGGTCTGCACCGCCGCGGTCAGCCAGGAGTCGGCGTCGATCCAGGTCAGCAGGGTGCCGATGCGGCGCTGGCCGCTGAGGTCGAGCAAGGGGGTGCCGATCGCCAGGCCGGTGCCGCGGGCGGCTGCGCCCGCGCTCGACGCGCCCCCGCCCTCCGGCTCCGCCACGGCGGCCGGCACCACGGGCAGGATGCCGCTGTACCAGGCCCCGTCCTCGAGCGCGGCGGCGCTGGCCAGCTCCGAGACCTGGGCGCTGCTCTGGTCGTGCACCGCGACCACCACCCGCCCCTGGTCGTCGACCACCGTCAGGTCGCGGAAGGAGGGCACCAACGGCAACTTGTTGCTCAGCAGGTGGCGGCGCAGCTCGGCGCGCTGCGGGTCGGCGGCGCCGGACGTCGGCTCGGCCTGGATCTGCTCCAGCAGGCCGCGGATGTGGCCGTCCGAGGCGAAGTCCTCGGTGCGCCGGGTCAGCATCTGGAGGTAGGAGTCCAGCGCGGTGGCGTAGGCCTGGCACTGATAGACCAGGCGGCTGCGGATCTCGTGGTCGAGCACGTCGCGGGCCGAGCGCGAGATCAGGAAGCCGCCCAAGCCGAAGGCGATCAGGCACAGACCGACGAACATCAGCGCCAGCTTGTACTTGACCGAGATCGATTGCAGGGGGTCGCGCATGAAGGGGCTCGCGGGCCGGGCCGAGGCATCGCATCCTAGAATCCGGAAGCCGGAGGATGGCCTTTCCTCCTCATCATGCCCCGCACCGCCGCCCCGACCGCCCTCCGCGCCCTGTTGAGCCTGCTCGCCATCGGGCTGGGTGCTTGCCTGCCGAC
>CAZXTO010000250.1:0-5370 GCA_964643675.1 uncultured Planctomycetales bacterium | reverse complement strand
GCATGACGGAAGCGCTGGGCATGATGGTGCCGGGCGGGGCGGCGATCCCGGCGACCGCGGCCAGGAGCAGGACGGGGGCGGTCGCGCGGAGCGAGTCGGGTCGTCCCACCACGCCGGCGGCCAGCGCCCCGGTGAGCAGCGCGCCGGCGCCGAAGACGAAGGCGACGGGGGCGCCGGTCTTCGGGAAGAGCGCCAGGGTGGCCAGCGCCGCGGCCAGGCCGCCCGGATCGACGATCTTGTGGGCCGGCGAGGCCGCCGACAGGTGGTGCAGGAGTTCCTGGCGGCCGACCGCCGCGGTGCCCACCCGAGCCACGGCGAGGCTGGCGGCGGCGTTGGCGAGCCGCACGGCGACCTCCCAGTCGCGCCCGGCGGCGAGCGCCACGGCGAGCATCGCGATCACGGTGTCGCCGGCGCCGGTGACGTCGTAGACCTGGCGCGCGGCGGTCGGCAGGTGCAGCGGCTCCTCGCCCTCTCGTAGCAGGAACATGCCCTCCGCGCTGAGGGTGACCAGCAGCACCTCCACCCCGGCGCGCTGCCGCAAGGCCTCGCCGCGCTCCGCCAGGCTCTCGAGGTCGGGCATCGGCTCGCGCGCGGCGGCCTCGGCTTCGGCGCGGTTGGGCGTGATCGCGGTCGCGCCGCGGTAAGCCGCGAAGTCCTTCTGCTTGGGGTCGACCAGGCTCGGGGCGCCTCGCCGACGGGCCTCCTCGACCACGCCGGCCAGCACCTCGGGGCCGAGCACGCCCTTGCCGTAGTCGCTGATCACGACCGCCTGCCAGTCCGCCGCGCACAGCGCAGCGAGCAGCTGCTCGATCTCGACCGCCGACAACGGCACCGGTTCCTCGCGGTCCACCCGCAGCATCTGCTGGTTGCGCGCCATGACGCGGATTTTCTGGGTCGTCGGCCGCGTGCCGCAGCGCACCAGGCCGGCGGTGTCGGCGCCGCAGGCCTTCAGGTCGACGTCCATGCGCTCGCCGGACTCGTCTTGGCCGACGGCGCCGAAGCAGCTCACCGCCGCGCCCATGCCGGCCAGGTTGGCGGCGACGTTGCCGGCGCCGCCGAGGCGGTGCTCCTCGCGGCGCGCGTGAACCACCGGCACCGGCGCCTCGGGCGAGACGCGCTGGGCGTCGCCCCAGACGTAGTGGTCCATCATGAAGTCGCCGACCACCGCCACGCGCGGCTCGCCGAGCTCCTGGAGGATCGTGATCAGGTCGCGTTCAAGCACCGTCGCCATCCTCCATCTCGGCCATGTGCCAGCGCACGGCCTGGTGCAGCAGCGGAACCAGAAGCTCGTGCTGGCCGATCAGCTGCAGGCCTTCGCCGGGCGGCCGCAGGACCACGTTCTGGGTCGGGCGGTAGTGGCGGATCATGTCCAGCACCGCGGTCATCATGCCGCTCAGGTCGGCGCCGGCGTTGCGCGCCAGGGCGACGCCCTTGAGGAAGGCCTCCGGCAGGATCACGGCCGAGCCGAGGTTGATCCACAGCCCGTTCTCGAGCGTCGACACGAAGCGGCACAGCGCCTGGAAGTCGCGCAGGCTGCCCTGGCCGAGCGCCGCGCCGTCGATGTTCGGGTGCACGTGGATGGTGTCGGTGCCGACCGCCACCAGCACCGACATCGGCCGCTCGGCGCGCACGCATCGCGCCAGCAGCGACAGCTCCTTGAAGCGGAAGTCGCCCTCCAGGATCTCCCGGCCGAGCGCCTCGCCCAGGCCGAGGTTCTCTGCGCGCACCCGACTGAGCGCGTTCTCCCACACCTCGACGGTCTCGCCGGTCATGCCGAAGCGGCCGTCGTCGAGCGCGGCGGCGACGTCCTCGCTGGTGCGGCCGGCCAGGGCCAGCTCGATGTCGTGGATCGCCCCAGCGCCGTGCGTGCCGAGGAACTGCAGCGCGTCGCGCTCGATCAGGTCGATCAGGTGCGCCTGCACCCCGACCTTGATGACGTGGGCGCCGAAGCCGATGCCGACCGGGCGGCCCTCGACCGCGCACTCGCCCCAACGACGGGCGAGGCGGCGCAGGTCGCGGCCGGCGTAGATGTCGGGGAGGGCGTCGAGCAGGCCGCCGAACCCCGGCAGCGGGTCGATCGCCTTTCCGAGCGCCTCGTGGCTGACCAGGCTGGGGCGGTCGTGGAGGGATACCGTGGTGGGGCGCTCGCTCATGAGGATTGCGGCCGGGACCGGTAACGGTCGTGGATCCAAAGATACTGCTCCGGGTGCTTCAGAACGACCTCCTGGAGGGCGCAATGGAAGGCGGCGGTGAGGCGCAGCAGCTCCTCGTCGGCCGCGACCTGGCGCGGGCAGCGGTCGCGCAGCAGAGCCAACCCGAACTCGTATGGCGGCGACGCGCCGGTGCGCACGCACCAGGCCACCAGCACCGGCGCGCCGGTGCGGAGGGCAAGGGCAGCAGGGGTCCGCTCGGTGGCCGCCGGGTGGCCGAACCAGGGCACGAAGAGCGGCTTGTGGTGAGCGTTCTGGTCGAAGGTCAGCACCACCGCCTGGCCGGCGCGGAGCCGACTCAGCATGCGCTTGGCGGCGCCCTGGCGCGGCAGCACCTCGGCCTCGCCGCTGTTGCGCGAACGGAGCAGGTCCTGGGCCAGATAATGGTTGCGGGGCAAGCGCATCGGCGTGCCCGGCTCGAAGCCTCGCTCGGCCAGGACCGTGCTGGTCATCTCCACCGAACCGAGGTGGGCCTGGATGATCAACGCGCCCTGGCCACGGTAACGATCCAGCAGCTCGGCGGTGCCGGCGGTGAAGCGCACCCGCTGCGCCAACTCGGACGGTGGGTGCTTGCGCCAGATCACCATCGCCTCGGCCGCGGCCCGTCCCAGGTGACCGCAGGAGCGCTTCAGGATCAGGTCGCGCTCCTCGTCGGTCCGGCAGGGCAGGGCCCGCTCCAGGTGGAGGCGGCCCAGGCGACGGCGGCGGCCCGACTGCCAGATCAAGCGCCCGAGGCGGTCGGCCAGCCCCAGCACGGCGCGGTCGGGCAGCAGGCGCAGGAGCAGGAAGGCCAGCCGCTGCGGCGCGGCGAACAGCCACGGCAGCACCCCCGGGCGGTGCTTCCAGCGCCGCCGCAGACGCCGCCGCAGGCTCGGCGGCCGGCTCACGACAGCCCTCCGTCCTGGGGATCGCAGGCGGTCCAGAGCGGCTCGAAGCGGGTGGCCCGCGCCGGCAGGGCGAAGGCCTCGAGGCGCTCCCGCCAGGCTCGCTCGCCGCGCGTGAAGCACCAGTCGACGCGCAGCTCCCAGACCGGCTCGGGGGCGATGTCGTGCAACTTCACGCCGTCCTTCTCCGTCACCAGCACCAGCTCCTGGCGGGCCCAGCCGTCGAGGTCGGCCTCGGTCCAGGCGTGGTGATCGGGCTTCCAGTCGACCGCCGCGACCTCGACTCCCAAGCCTCGGCAAAGGGCCCGGAAGGACTCCGGGTTGCCGACGCCGGCGCTCAGCAGCGCGCGCCGGCCGCGCAACCAGGAGGTCGCCTCCACCCGCCCGCTGCGGAGGTGACGCAGCTCCCGCGCCTGCACGCTGCCCTCGATGCGCGGCACCGGCTCCATGCCGCGACGGCAGTCCTCCACCCGCCGCCAGATCCGCTCCCGCTCGGCCTCCCCCACCAGGTCGGCGCGGCTCAGCACCACCAGGTCGGCGCGGCGCAAGGCGGCGGCCGGCTCACGGAACAGGCCGGCGGGGAAGCAACGGCCGAAGGGCCGGGTGGCGTCGAGCAGGACCACGTCGAGGTCGCGACGCAGGCGCAGGTGCTGGAAGCCGTCGTCGAGCACCAGCACCTCGGGCGGCCCGCTGACCAGGAACTGCTGCAGCGCCCGCACCCGGTCCGGATCCTCCGCCAGCAAGGCCTCCGGGTGACGCTCCTCGAGCATGCGGCCCTCGTCGCCGCCGTAGCCGCGCGACAGCACGCCCGGGGTGAGCTGGTGCTCCGCGAACCAGGAAAGGGTATGGAAGATCAGCGGCGTCTTGCCGGTGCCGCCGGCGGACAGGTTGCCGATCGAGAGGGTGGGCATGGGCGGCCGGTAGCTGCGCTTCCAACCGCGGCGGTAGGCCAGCAGGCGCAGCCGGCCGAGCGCGGAGTAGCACCACCCGAGGGGCGCCAGCAGCCAGCCCAGCGGGCCGTCGAGCAGGCGCTCGACGCTCAATCGGCCTCCCACCAGTCGTGAGCCTCGATCCAGGCTCGCAGCTCGGCCAGGGCCTCGGCGTAGGCCGGGTCCTCGGAGCGGTCGACGAGCTCGGCCGGGTCGGCGTCGGTGTCGAACAGCTGCCAGGTGCCTCGTTCGAGGTCCTGGACCAGCTTCAGGGAGCCCCGCACCACCGCCCGCAGGCGGGTCCGCTTGGCCGAGTTCTCCTCCAGGGCCGGCACGAAGTCCACCTCGACCGGGACCGGCAGCTCGGGGGCGGGCCTGCCCTCCCGCAGCAGAGCGGCGAAGGAGGCGCCTCGCCCCTCCGGGACCGCCACCCCGCAGAGCTCGAGCAGGCTGGCGTAGAGGCCGTCCTGCGGCAGTCGCGCTCGCCTCGCGGAGCCGGCCTGCTGCCCGCCCGGCAGGCGCACCACCAGGGGCAGGTCGACCTGCTCGAAGTGCAGGGTCCGGGTGTGGCCGATCCAGCCGCGTTCGGCCAGCTCCTCGCCGTGGTCGGAGGTGAAGACGACGATGGTGTCCTCCCAGTCCTCGCGTTCTTGCAAGCGCGCGAGCAGGGCGCCGAAGGCGTCGTCGACCGCCCGCACCTCCTCGTCGTAGAAGGCGTCGAGCTGCCGCCGGTCGGCGTCCCCCACCTGGTCGAGGCGCTCACGCAGCTCGCGGCCGCCGAGGCCGCCGACCACCCAGCCGTCGTAGTCCGGGTCCTCGAAGGCGTAGGCCTCGTGATCCTCGTAGGCGACGTGGGGGTCGAAGAACTGCAAGGTCAGGAACCAGGGCCGGTCCGCTTCGCGCTGCTCCACCCAGGTCCAACCGCGCTCGGCGACCTCGGCGGCGGTGGAGCCGCGGTGGGCGCTGGGGCCGATCAGGCTGTCGTCGTACCAGGCGAAGCCGCGGTCCAAGGCGCTGCCCCAATTGCGTTGCAGCAGGAAATTGGCCTGCACGCAGCCGGTGTCGTAACCGGCCCGCCCCAGCTCCGCGGCCAGCGTGCGCGGGTCGCGCAGGGTCTTGGCGGGACCGGCCATCCGCATCACTCCGTGCTCCGCCGGGCGCAGGCCGGTGAACAGGGTGGCGATGCTCGGCATGGTCCAGGAGGTGGTGGCGGTGAAGCCGTCCACCACCACCGCCTGCTCGGCGGCGAAGGCGTCCAGCGCCGGCGAGGTCGGGTGCTCGCGGTAGCCGTAGACGCCCAGGCGGTCCTTGCGCAGGGTGTCGACCACCACCAACAGCAGGTTCGGC
>CAZXTO010000249.1:0-5380 GCA_964643675.1 uncultured Planctomycetales bacterium | reverse complement strand
CGCAAGATCGCGGGACAGACCGGCGACACCCTGGACCGCGTCATCGTCTCGAAGAACTACCTGGGCGAGCCCGAGGTCCTGCAGGTCTACGCCAACGCACTCGGGATGGAGTACCGCGAGGAGCTCGAGGGGACCAGCGTGCCCCCGGACTTCATCAACACGGTGCCGGTCCACTTCGCCCGCAACTACAACCTGATCGCCCTGGGGAACACGGACAGCGGAGCGCTGCAGGTGGCCACCTGCACGCCCCTGGACGCCCACCCCATGGACGACCTGGCGAGCCTGGTGGGCTCCGAGATCGACCCGGTGCTGGCCCCGCGCATCGAGATCACGTCGCTCATCGCCCGCGCCTACCGCCACAAGGCGGACGGCGTGGACGAGGCCCTGGCGGACGTGGCCGAGGACGGCGACTTCGCCCACCTGGCGGATGAGATCGACGAGGGCGAGGACCTGCTCGACGTCGCCAACAAGGCGCCGATCATCAAGCTGGTCAACTCGGTGCTGTTCCAGGCGCTCAAGCTGCGCGCCTCGGACGTGCACTTCCAGCCCTACGTCGACCGGCTGCAGGTGCGCTTCCGCATCGACGGCATCCTCTACGACATGGAGTCGGTGCCGAAGACGGCCCAGGACGCGGTGCTCTCTCGGATCAAGGTGATGGCCAAGATGGACATCGCCGAGCGCCGCCTGCCGCAGGACGGCCGCGCCTCGATCCGGATCGGCGACGGCGAGGTCGACGTGCGGATCTCGGTGGTGCCGACCTCCAGCGGTGAGCGCGCGGTGCTGCGCTTGCTCGACAAGTCGGCCAAGGTCTACGAGCTGACCGAGGTCGGCATGGACGAGCACCACCGCTCGATCATCGAGACCTACATCAAGTACCCGCACGGCATCATCCTGGTGACCGGCCCGACCGGCTCGGGCAAGACCACCACCCTCTACGCCTCGCTGACCAAGATCAGCACCGGCGACAAGAACATCCTCACCATCGAGGACCCGGTCGAGTACGCGCTCGACGGCATCTCCCAGGTCCAGGTCAACGTCAAGAAGGGCCTGACCTTCGCCGCCGGCCTGCGCAGCTTCCTGCGCCAGGACCCGGACGTGATGATGGTCGGCGAGATCCGCGACCTCGAGACGGCGGAGATCGCCATCCGGGCGGCGATCACCGGCCACCTGGTGTTCTCCACCGTCCACACCAACGACGCGCCGAGCACCATCACCCGTCTGGTGGACATCGGCCTCGAGCCCTACCTGGTCAGCTCCTCGCTGGTGCTGGTGATCGCCCAGCGCCTGGTGCGCAAGCTGTGCTCCTCCTGCCGCAGCTGGGAGGACCCGACCGACGCCGAGCTGGCCGAGCTGCGCGGCCTGGGCTTCGACCCCGCCGACCTGCCGGAGGGCAAGCTGGCCCGCTCGGCCGGCTGCCAGGAGTGCTTCAACTCCGGCTACCAGGGCCGGACCGCGATCTACGAAATGCTGCCGATGGACGAGCGCATCCGCGCGCTGGTCACCGAGAGCGCCAGCGCCACCGAGCTGAAGCGGGTCGCGGTCCAGGAGTGCGGCATGCGCACCCTGCGCCAGGACGGCCTGCGCCGCATGTCCCTGGGCGAGACCTCCCCGGACGAGGTCATGCGCGTCACCCAGCTCGACGTCATCTAGGAGGCGACCGGTGCCGGTCTTCGAGTGGAAGGGCTTCGACTCCAAGGGCAAGAAGGCCTCCGGAGTGGTCGACGCCGACTCGCCGCGGGAGGCCCGCGTCAAGCTGAAGCGGCAGAGCGTGCTGGTCACCGACGTGACCGAGACCCGCGCTGGGCGCAAGGTGAAGCCGAACAAGGAGGCGCGCGCCCTCGCCAAGGCCAAGAAGAAGGAGTCGAAGCTGGCCCAGACCCTGACCAAGGGGGTCGAGGCGGCGCGCGGCCGCGGCGCCGGCAAGGTGCGGCTGAGCAAGAACCGGCTCGAGGAGGTCAGCACCTTCACCCGCCAGCTCGCCACCCTGACCAAGGCCGGCATCCCGATCACCGAGGCGCTGCGGGCGATCATCGAGCAGACCGAGAACAAGCGCCAGGGGCTGGTGTTCCGCGACGTGCGCGAGCAGATCGCCCAGGGCAAGCCGACCGCCGACGCCCTCTCCACCCACCCCGACTGGTTCGACGAGCTCTACGTGTCGATGGTGCGCTCGGGCGAGGCAGCCGGACGCCTCGACGAGGTGCTGGAGCGGCTGGCGGAATTCATCCAGAAGCAGACCACGGTCCGCAACAAGGTCCAGGCGGCGCTGGCCTACCCGATCATCATGCTGATCATCGGCTTCCTGGTGGTGGCGGCGCTGCTGGTGATGGTGGTTCCGAAGATCACCACCATGCTCGAGGCGCGCGACCAGGTGCTGCCGCTGCCGACCCGGATCCTGCAGTACAGCTCCGACTTCCTGGTCGCCTACTGGTGGCTGATCCTGGTGCTGTTCATCTTCAGCATCCTGGTCTTCAACCTGGTCTACGCCTCCGACAAGGGCCGCCTGGGCATCGACCGCAAGCTGCTCAAGGTCCCGGTCTTCGGCGACCTGCTGACCAAGCAGTCGCTGGCCCGCTTCTCGCAGACCTTCAGCACCCTGCTGGCCTCCGGCGTGCCGGTGGTGCGCTGCCTCGAGGTCACCCGCACCGTGCTCGGCAACCGCCTGCTCGAGAACACCGTCGACGACGTGCGGGCCAAGATCCTCGAGGGCGCCGACATCGCCGGACCGATCAAGGCCTCGGGCGTGTTCCCGCCGCTGGTCGGCTACATGATCGCGGTCGGCGAGCAGTCCGGCGAGCTGGACTCGATGATGGCCCAGGTCGGCGAGTCCTACGACCTCGAGGTCGAGATCGCGACCCAGAAGTTCACTTCCCTGATCGAGCCGATCCTGATCGTCTTCCTGGCGGTGCTGGTCGGCTTCATCGTGCTGGCCATCCTGTGGCCGGTCATCCAGATGGCCCAGACCTTCTAAGGAGGCCTCCATCATGCAGACGCGCAACCGCATCCAACGCCGCCGCAAGGCCGGCTTCACCCTGATCGAGATCCTGGTCGTCGTGCTGATCGTCGGCCTGCTGGTCGGCCTGGTCGGCCCGAACATCTTCCGCTCCCTGTTCAAGGGGCAGCGCGGCGCGGCCGAGATCCAGATCAAGAGCTTCGGCGGCATGCTCGACCAGTACAAGCTCGACAACTACAAGTGGCCGGACACGCTCGAGGAGCTGACCGAGCCCGACGAGAACGGCGAGCCGATCACCAAGAGCATCCCGCTCGACCCGTGGGGCAATGAGTACGAGTACTCGGTCGAGCCCGACGGGACCTACCTGATCGTCTCCTTCGGCGCCGACGGCGACGAGGGCGGCGAGGACGAGAATCGGGACATCCGTTCCGACGAGCTCTGATCGAGGCGTGCGCGACCGGTCCCAGGCTCGCGCGGGCTTCACCCTGATCGAGATCTCGCTCGTGGTGGTGATCATCGCCCTGCTGCTCACCACCGCGACCGTGAACCTGGACCGGGTGCTGCCGAGCAGCCGCAGCGAATCCGCCGCGCGCGAGTTCATCAGCACCCTCGACCTCGCGCGCACCTCGGCGGTGGCGCAGGGCAGGCCCTACTGGGTCGAGCTCCTGCTCGACGAGGACCGCTACCGCATCCTCACCCCCTTCGACCTGCGGGGCCAGCCGGCCCGCACGCCGGAGGAGCGCGACTCGCTGGGCTGGGTCAGCCTGCCCGACGGGGTCCACTTCGCCGGCGTTCAGGCCGCCGGCGGCGACTACCTCGAGGCCGGCCGCTACGAGCTGCAGTTCGACCAGATCGGCTCGGCCGACGAGCTCTACGTTCACCTCAGCAACGATGCCGGCGAGGGCTACGCCCTGACCGCCCGCATCCTCTCCCTGACCGGCCACGCGCGGGTCATCAAGGGCACCGCGATGCCGCCGGTGGTCTCGGAGGCCGACTTTTGAGCCGCCGCGCCGGTTTCAGCCTGATCGAGGTGCTGGCCGCGGTGATGCTGCTGGCGGTCGCCTTGACCACCATGCTCTACCTGCGCGACGAGGCGGTCGGCTCGGCAATGGACTCGCGCAGCCACTCGATCGCCTCGCGGATGTCGCTGCAGCTGATGCACCGCATCGAGGCGGCGATGGTGCCCGACCTGTTCGACGGCTACCAGGGCGACTTCGCCGACGAGGGCTTCCCCGAGTTCACCTACGTGCTCGGCCTGGGGGACGGCAGCGCCTTCACCAGCACCGACGGCGCCGGCGAGGACGGGGAGATGGCCTGGCGCAACGCCGCGCGCCAGGAGTACGAGGAGAACGAGGAGGACCAGAAGCCCGAGCTCACCCGCGTCTTCCTGACCGTGCACCACCCCTCCTCCGACGGCGAGGGCGCCAGCTTCGAGCTCGAGGCGCTGCTGCCGACCTGGGCCGTCTACCAGGACTTCGAGCTGTGGCAGGACCTGTGGGGCGGCAACCTGCCGCCGGAGGTGGAGTGATGCGCCTCCCCCGCCGCGCCGCCCGCGCCGCCCGCCGCGGCGCCTTCACCCTGATCGAGGTGCTGGTCTCGCTGGCGATCGCCTCGCTGGTCATGGCCAGCGTGCTCGGCTCCCTCGACGTCACCCAGAAGGCGGTCGACGCGATCCACAACGTGATCGAGACCGAGTCGGCCGGGCCGCGGCTGCTGGCCCTGGTGCGCGAGGACCTGGAGTCGCTGGCGGTCTACGACGCCCAGGAGTACCGGGTCCTGAAGGGCGAGAACCGCACCATCGCCGGCGCCGACGCCGACTCGCTCGACTTCCTCGCCTACCGCCGCTCGACCCGCGCCTTCCACGACGCCACCCGGCTCGAGCCGGTGCGGGCGCCGATCGTCGAGGTCGGCTACCGCTGCCGCCAGCACCCCAACAACCCGGACTTCCTGCAGCTGTTCCGGCGCGAGGACTTCCTGCACGACGAGGAGCCCTTCGAGGACGGCGAGTTCAACCTGCTCTACGACCGCGTGGTCGGCCTCGAGATCCTCTACTTCGAGAAGCCGGAGTACGACCCGATGTGGGAGGAGGAGTGGGACTCGGCCGAGATGGAGGCGCTGCCCTACGCGATCGAGTTCCGGCTCGACATCGAGATCCAGCCGCGGCGCTCGGCCGAGAGCCTCGGCATCCTCGGCTCGAACCGAGCGCGGCTGAACTTCAACGACGTCTTCGCGATCCCGGAGCCGACCCGCTGGGTGTTCCGCAACCGGCTCCACCCGGTCCTGCCAGGAGCGGCCGAACCCGGCGCCGGAGACCTCGGCAGCGGCACCGGCCCGGAGGGCCAGGACGATCCGCCGGCGATCGGAGGCCCGGGCGGGACCAACCGCGGCGGCGCCGGCACCGGCCGCACCGGCGAGATCCGGCAGGAGCAG
>CAZXTO010000248.1:0-5390 GCA_964643675.1 uncultured Planctomycetales bacterium | reverse complement strand
GGCGCTCGAGGCGGCCGCCGCGGCAGCTCGTCGCGGCTAGATCTCGACCCCGAAGAAGCCCTTGAGGCCGAAGCCGAAGGCCATCGACACGATGATGAAGATCAGCATGATGGTGATCTCACCGCCGCCGAAGGGGCCGACCGCGGCCCGGGGGTAGTCGACCAGCACCGTCTGGAGGAAGCTGTCCTGGGCCAGCACCCCCTCGCCGAAGTAGACCACGGGGTCCTTGGCCGAGAGGAACATGGTCCACGGGTGGGCAGACCGGACCGGCGCCAGCCGGCCGCCGCTCTCCCCGATCGCGACCTGCTTGGTCAGCTCCTCGCCGCCGTGGCGGTAGACGATCTCGTACTCCCCCTCCGCGTCGGCGCTGAGGGTGAAGTTCAGGAAGCGCTCCCCCGGCCCGCCGGCGATGCGCACCGGCTCCCCGACCACGCTCCAGCCGGCGCCCTCGGGGACCACCAGCTCGACCTCGGCCGGGTCGACGCTGTCGTGCAGCTGGGCAACGATCACCTGCTGGTCGCCGACCTTGAGCGGGTCGAAGGCGTACAGCGAGTTGAACTGGAACCAGACCGCCATGAAGGGCAGCGCCAGGAACACCATCGGCACGATGTTCAGGCCCAGGTAGCCCAGGTTCCAACCCAGCGTGCCGCCGGTGCTCCGCACCACCGAGCCGAGGTTGTCCTGGAACAGCCGGATGCCGAGCAGGTTGTACTTGCCCTTGTCCTTGAACTTGACGATGCCGGCCTGCCACGAGATGTGCGGGAAGGCCATGATGAACAACACCCCGACCACGGCGCTGAGGATGGTGACGACCCAGAAGGATCCCATCCAACCGAGCGCGAGGTCGAGGCCGTCGAAGACGGCGTTCAGGGCGGCGGGGGCGAACACCATCAGCGCGGTCAGGACCGCGCAGATGGCGACGACGAGAACGGTGTTCTTCATCGGCGAGGAGAGGGGTTGCGGGGCGCCGCGCGGGCGGCGCCGGGGATCAGCTGATGTAGCCCAGGCCGCGCAGCGACTCGGTGATGGCGTCGTCCGAGGTGCCGGCGCTCTCGATGGTCTTCAGCTCCTTCTCGAGCACGTGCTCGACGAATTCCTCGACCGAGGAGTAGCCGGCGACCTCCGCGCACTTCTTGCAGCGCTCGAGGATGTCCTTGTTGATCTTGACCTTGTTGCCTCCAAACATGGCGATGTCCGTGTCTTGCTGGGGATTAGAAGAGGGGCTTACCGTCGACGTCCGCGGGGACCTCGACATCGAAGAGCTGGTAGAGGGTGGCGGTCACGTCTTCGAGCGCCGGGTCCTTGGCCAGCTGGTGCGGGCGGTTGGTGAGCAGGGTGCCGCGGACCACCTCCGGGTCCATCAGGTGGCTGCCGGACCACCGCGAGTCGTTGTCGACCATCACGCCCTCGCCGGTGATCTCGCCGGTGGCGCACTCGTCGGAGGCGCCGAAGCCGACCGCGAAGCCGAGCTGCAGGTCCGGGGCCTCGGCCAGGCGGCCGCCGTGGAAGACCTCGGTGGCGGGCAGCACGCGGCGGAAGACCTTCTGGCCGCCGTCCTCGAGCAGCCGCAGCTTGGCGGCCATCTCGGCCAGCAGCGCGTCGGCCTGCTCATCGGTGACGATGCCCTCCTCCTCGCGGCCCACCCGGTTGAGGATGACGCCGTTGAAGCCGATGCAGTAGGCCACCGACTTCGACCAGTCGACGTCCGAGTCGGCGGTCAGGCCGAGCAGGCTGCCGGTGGTGGCGCCGTCCTTGAGGACCAGGTAGCCCTCCTGGACCAGCCAGTCGTTGACGTGCATCTTGCGCCGGAAGGGCGCGAAGCCGTGGTCGCTCATGACCATCAGCTCGAGCTCGGGGTACTGCTCCAGGCGCTCCATGGCCTCGCCGAGCAGGGCGTCGACCTGGGCGTAGACCCGCTTGATCTGGCCCTCGTACTCGGCCGCGTCGGGCTCCTGGTGCGGGTGCTCGTCGTCCTGGGTGTGCCACAGCATGTGGCAACGCAGGTCGAGCGAGCCGACGTAGAAGAACAGCAGGCCGCCGGTGCCCTCGAACTCGTCGAGGGCGTAGTTCATCATCTCGCGGCGCTCCGCGAACACGGTGTCGCTCTGCGAGACGAAGTCCTTGGTGCCGAGCAGGTCGGACTTGTAGCTGATGTAGGCGTCGGGGAAGCCCTGGGTGTAGTAGGGCCCGATCGCCTCAGCCAGCTCGGCCGCGGCGTCGTCCGGGGTGCTGACCGGGGTGGCCGGCGCGAAGGGGTCGATCTGGATCGGGGTGGCGTAGACCTCGAGCGGCTCGAAGCTCTTGAAGTAGAAGCGTTGCCAGCCCGAGACCGCCATCATCGGCATGACCTCGAAGTCGACCTGGACCCAGTCGGTCCAGCCGCCCAGCTCGGCCAGGCCCCAGCGGGTGCGGCTGAGGTCGTAGGCGTCGGTCGTGCTCTCGCGGCCGGCATGCACGCCCAGCTTGTGGGCGTCTCCGCTGGTGTCGATGAACAGCTTGACCAGCTCGGTGGTCTTGACCAGGTTCTTGGCCTCGGCCTCGAGCTTGGCGGCGCTCTGGATGTCGCCGCGCTCGCGGGCCTCCTCGGCCTGGTGGTAGAGCTCGTCCGGGTCCTTCAGCGAGGGCGGCCCCTCGACCGTGGTCACCACGCTGAGCATGCCGGGGCGCTCGAGCGGGTCGACCCGCTTGATCGTGTACCACTCGCTCTCCTTCTCGGTCCGCGCCGGGTCGGTCGACCACAGGTAGGCGTGGCCGGAGGAGGAGAACACCAGGTCCGGCGTGCCCATGTCCGGGAAGGTCACGGCCTCGGTCGGCTCGACCGGGAAGTTGGCCGGCATCCGGTAGACCATGGTCGGCACCCCGGCCTGGTCCAGCACCTCCCAGAAGGCCGGGACGGCGTCCTCTTCCCGGTTCCGGTTCAGGGTGGACTCGCCGCCCGACAGCGGCAGCCGGTAGCCGAACATCGACAGCACCATGCCCTCGGGCGAGGTGTTCGACATCGAGTTGGCGACGCCGTAGGTGGGCCGGTCGACGTGGATGAAGTCGTACAGCCCGTGCTTGCCCGGGTTGGTGCCGGTGATGAAGTTGGTCCAGGCGACCGGCGACTGCGGCGGCCAGCTGGTCTGCAGGTCGGCCAGGGTGCCGGCGTCGACCAGCTTCTGGAAGTTCGGCAGGCGGCCTTCGGCGATGCCTTCCCGGATGAAGTCCGGGTCGAGGCCGTCGATGCCGAACACGACGACGCGCTTCTCCATCGGCGCCGGCTCGCCGCAGGCGGACAGGAGCAGGGTGCTGCCGAGCAGCAGGAGGGGCAGGGCTCGAATCACGACTGGACGGTCTCGTGCTCGGAGGAGGGCTCGAAGGTGGGCGCGGGGGTGGCCGGCTCGGTGCGCGGCCCGAACAGGGCCTGGCCCTGCATGTACTGCGGCACGTCGACGCCGAACAGCCGCAGGGCGGTCGGCGCGATGTCCATCAGCGAGGGCTCCTCGGTGTTGATCGGCTGGTCGCAGAAGAACACCCCGGGCACCTCGCGCGGGTCGATGCAGTGGTCGCCGGACCACGACTTGATGTTGTCCGAGAACACCTCGGGCGGGGCCGAGCCGGTGGCGCAATCCCACGAGTTGCGGTAGCCGCGCTTGTAGCCCATGAACAGGTCGGGCGCCTCGAACACGTAGGGACCGGTGAAGATCTTGCCGGCGTCGAAGACCTCGCGGAAGATCTCCTCGCCGCTCTTGGGGTCGACCAGCTTGGACAGCTTGCCGATGATCTCGGCCTTGAGGGCCTCGAGCTCGGCGCCCTCCTCGACGATGCCGTCGCGCTCGCGCGCCTTGCGGTTGATGAACAAGCCGGTCAAGCCGAGCGAGAAGGCCTTGGTCCGCGACCAGTCGACGTCCTGTAGCCAGTCGCGGCTGGTCTGCTTGCCGCTCTGCTCGTCCACCGGGGCGTCCGGCTTCAGCACCAGGTAGCCCTCGTCGCGCAGCCAGGCGTTCAGGTTGACGCCGCGCTGGAAGCTGCAGAAGCCGTGGTCGGAGATCACCATCAGGCGGTCGCGCTTCGGGTTCAACTTGGCGCGCACACGGCCGATCATGGCGTCGGCCTTCTGGTAGATCTCGAGGATCTTGCTCTGCCCCCACTCGGTGTCCTTGCCCGCGTTGGCCGGGTGGTCGGCCTCGAAGTAGCGGTAGAACATGTGGCTGACGCGGTCGGTGCCGTCGAACACGCACACCACCGAACCCTTGGGGGTCTTCTCGAGCGCGTCGAACAGCTGCTTCTCGCGCTCCTCGAAGATCAGGCAGGCCTGGTCGAAGAAGGCGCGCTCGTCGATCACCCGCTCGTTCAGGGCCCAGGTGTCCTCGGCCAGGCCGAGGGTGCTGTAGGGGCCGTGCTTCTTGGCCAGGTAGATCGAGTAGACCTTCGGGTGCGAGATCGGCATGGCCGGGTTGGCCGGGTCGATCTGCAGCGGCGTCATGTAGAGGCCGAAGGGCTCGGTGCCCATCACGTACAGCCGGGCGATGCCGGTGACCTTGCCGATCACCGGAGCGGCGCTGAACTCGAAGGTCAGCCACTCGGAGTACTCGCGGACGTTCAGCTCGAACTCGTGCTGGACGTCGTCCTTGGCGCCGATCGTGATCTTGACCCGCTCGTTCTCCTCGAGCACGTCGACCCGCATCGGGATCCGCATCACCGGGTTGCCGTCGACCATCGGGTTGGCCGGGCCGGTCACCGAGCAACGGATGGTGTCGCCGTTGCGGCCGACCAGGTTGACCTCGCCGCCGGCCTCGGGGCCGGCCAGGGAGCTGTCGTTGGTCCAGAAGCTGAACGAGCCCTGGGTGCCCTTGAGGTCGGGCACGCACATGCCGCTGAGGCAGACGCCGTGGAACTCCTCCGGCGGGAAGGTGATCGGCACCCGGATGATGTTCGAGAAGATCTTCTTCTCGCCCAGGATCTTCCACCACGGCTTGCCGCGGCGCAGCAGGCGGATGCTGGGCTTGCCGAGCGGGATGCGGTACTTGCCGAGGCTGAGCGTCTTCTCCGAGCCCCGGATGTCCGTGCTCGAGAGGATCGGCAGGTAGGTGCAGGGGTCGCGCGTGATGAAGTCGAAGATGTTGTGGCGCGACGGGTCGACCCCGGTGGTGAAGGAGCTCCAGGCCACCGGCGACATCGACGGGTAGGAGGTGGCCAGCGGCTTGAAGGTGCCCTCGTCGGCCAGCTTCTTCAGGTTGGGCAGCTTGCCCTCCTCCATCCAGCGGCCGACGAGCTGCGGATCGAGGCCGTCCAAGCCCACGATCACCAGGCGCTTGGTGTCGCCCTTGACGCGGCCGGCGCCGGTCAGCTGACGGATGATCAGCTTGATCGGGAAGGCCAAGAGCACGCCCAGCGCCAGGGCCAGCGAG
>CAZXTO010000247.1:0-5433 GCA_964643675.1 uncultured Planctomycetales bacterium | reverse complement strand
GGCGATGGCGCGGTCGCGGGAACCGCCGCCGGCTCCCGGCGCGGGGCGGTCGGCCGGTCGCCACAGGAGCTCCACCGCCTCGCCGGCCACGAGCTCCAGGTCGGACTGGGCGGAGACCAGCTCCTGCACCGCCTGCTCGTAATCGGGCCGTGAGCACTGCGCGCGCGGCGACTGCACGGCGCGGCCCTTGCTGGTGTTGAGGAGCCGGAATTGGATGCCGGCGCGGTCGGCGGCGAGGCCCATGAGGCCGCCCAGCGCGTCGATCTCGCGCGCCAGCTGGCCCTTGCCGACGCCGCCGATGGCGGGGTTGCAGGACATCCGGCCAACCGCCTCCGGGTCCAGCGTCAGCAGGCCGGTGCGCGCGCCGAGACGGGCGGCGGCGGCGGCGGCTTCGGTGCCGGCGTGGCCGCCGCCGACGACGAGGACGTCGAAGGCGGGATCCATGGGCGGGTGGCGGAGGCGGCAGGGAGGACGAAACCGGGGCCGCCGGACCCGTTATTCTACGCCGCCATGCCCGCCCCCGGCCTCGCCCTGTGCCTGTCCTTGCTGCTCGCCCCGCCCCAGGATGGCGGCGGCGCCGAGGCCCTGGCCCAGCAACTGGAGCAGCGCAGCGCCGCCCGCCGCGCCCAGGCCCGCGAAGCCTGGGAGCAGCACGGCTGGGCCTGGTTGAAGTCTCGCCACGAGCAGGCTCGTGAGCTGCTGCTCGAGCAGGCGCCGGAGATCCAGGAGCCCTTGATGGAGGCGCTGTGGGCCGAGGCCGCGGCCGAGGAACCTTCGCGCGCGCGCCTGCAGGGCCTGCTCAGCCTGCTCGGCGAGAGCATGAACGCGGCCGGGGCGGACCGCTTGGCCGCCCGCCGCCGGGAGCTGCCGGCCGACCTGGAGCTGAACGTGCTGGAGGCCTCGCTGCGGCGGGGCGGAGCGCAGGCCAGCCTGGCGGCGGAGGCGGCGCTGGAGGGCGGGCAGGCCGATCGGCGCAGCCGCGCCCTGGCGATGTTGCTGCGCTACGGTCGGGTGGCGCGGAGCGGCGCCTGGCTGGAGCGCCCCGACCTGGCCGCGCTCGAACCCAAGCTGGTCGGGCCGGCGCTGGCGGCGCTGGCCGAGCGCGACGGCCTCCCGGACGACTTCCGGCTGCCCGAGGCGGCCTTCGACCTGCGACACCCGGACTGGATGCGCGGCGTCATGGAGCTGCTGCAGGTGCGGCCCGACCGGCGCGCCGAGGCCTTCCTGACCGAGGTCGCGGTGATGGCCGCCGCCGATCCGGAGGACCGTCGCCTGGCGCTGGCCGCGGCCGAGGTGGCGGCGGCGGAGTTCCCCTGGCGGCGGATCCTGCGCGAGCTGGACTCCTTCCTCGACGACTACCCGACCGATCCGGTGGCCGAGGACATCGCCTGGACCCTGCACCGCCTGGGTTCGCGGGCCGGCACCAGCTACCTGACCGCCGAGCTGAAGGCGGCGGTGAAGGCCAATCCTGGCGACTACCGCTCGCGCTTCCGGATGGGCACCCGCTACGTCGAGCTGTCGATGTTCAAGGAGGCCTACAAGGAGTTCCGGACCGCGATCCAGGACCTCGAAGGCACGCCGCAGTACACCCGCATCGACCGCCAGACCTGGGTCACCGCTTCCCGCGCCGCCTGCGGTTCGCGCCACTTCCCCGAAGGCCTGGACTGGCTCAAGAACGCCCGCATGAGCCCTCGCCAGCTCGAGGAGTACCGCGAGCTGCCCGAGTTCGAGGCCGCGTTGGCCAAGCCTGCCTTCAAGAAGGTGTTCGGGGTGCAGTGAGGGGCGTCAGCCGGCGGAACAGCCGGCGGAAGAGGGAGAGGAGGTCTTCGAGCACCAGGTAGCCGGCGGGCACCAGGAGCAGGGTCATCAGGGTGGCGGTGACCATGCCGAAGATCAGGGCCTGGGCCATGGGGCTGAGGAAGCGGGCCTGGCCGCTGGCGAAGAAGGCCAGGGGGGTCAGGCCGCCGATGGTGGTCAGGCTGGTGATCAGCACGGGGCGCATGCGCACGGCGCCGGCGTTCAGGACCGCGGTGAGCGCGTCCTTGCCGGCGGCGCGTTGCTGGTTGACGAAGTCCACCAGCACCAGGGCGTCGTTGACCGCCACCCCGCTGAGCGCCAGCAGCCCCAGCATGGTCATGAAGCTGAGCGGCTCGCCGATGCCCCAGAAGCCGAACACCACCCCGAGGGCGGCGAAGGGCACCGCCAGCAGCACCACCGCGGGCTGCAGGTAGCTGCCGAACAGGAAGGCGAGCAGGAAGTAGATGATGACGAAGGCGATGCCGAGCGCCCGCACCAGCGACTGGATCGACTCGACGGTCTTGGCCTGATCGCCGCCGGCGCTCATCTGGGCGCCGAGGAAGCGCTGCTCGAAGTCGGCGAACTCCTCGTCGAGGGCCCTTAGGATCTCGCGCGCGTTGGCGTCGGCGCGGACGTCGGCGGTGATCGTCACCGAGCGGCGCCGGTCGCGCCGGACCACCTCGGCCAGGCCGCGATCCTCTTCCAGGGCCGCCACCCGCGCGAGCGGCAGGCTGGCGCCGGAGGGCGCGCGCACCCGCATCTCGTTCAATTGCCGGAAGTCGAGCCGCGCCTCCTCCGGGTGCCGCACCAGCAGGTCGGCCGGGTCGCGGTCCAGGCGCAGGATCGTGGCCCGATCGCCATAGAAGGAGCCCAGCACCTGCCGCGCCAGCTCGGCCTCGCTGAAGCCGAGCATGCGCCCCTCGTCGGTCAATCGCAGCCGCACCTCGCGAGGACCCGGCAGCAGGTCGTTCTTGAGGTCGATGACGCCCGGGAAGCTGGCCAGGAAGTCCATCACCGCCGCGGTCGCCGCCTCGCGCACCGCCGCCTCGCGCGCCGACAGGCGCAGCTCGATCGGGGAGCCGGCCGGCCCGGCGTTGGGTTCGCTGAAGTCCAGGCTGACCAATCCCGGCGGACGGCCGATGCGTTGCCGCAGGTCCTCCTGGATCGCGGAGGTGCTGCGGGTGCGATCCCCGCCCTCGGACAGCTCGACGAAGACCTGGCCCAGGTGCAGGCCGCTGCGGTAGTTGGTCTGGTCGGCGTAGGTGGCGCCCGACAGCGCGACGTAGGACTCGAGCTCGTAGTCGGGCAGCTCGCCGACCGCCTGGTCGAGCTGGGCCACCACCTCGCGGGTCTGCTCCAGCGAGTAGCTGGTCGGCGTCTCGAGGTTGACCATGAACAGCTTGGCCTCGAAGCGCGGCAGCAGCACGAACTTGAGGTGGCCGCTGTGGAACACCGCCCCGGCGCAGAGCAGCCCGCCGAAGGAGGCCAGGATCACCGAGTAGCGGTGCCGCGCGCAGATCGCGAGCAGGCGGTTGTAGACCCGCAGCAGGCCGGCGTACCAGCGCCCGCCGGCGGCCTGGTCGCGCGCCAGCCGGTCGTCGACCGGGGCGGCCGCTGCGGCCTCGGCTCCCTCCAGCTCGCGCATCGGCTTCATCCACTCGGCGAAGTGGGCCGGCAGCACCGCCAGGGCCTCGATCAGCGAGGCCGCCAGGGTCAGGCTCGCGACCCAGGGGACCGGCTCCATCCACTGGCCCAGCTCGCCCTCGATCATCAGCATCGCGCTGAAGGCGGTCACGGTGGTGGTGATCGTGGTCAGCACCGGCCAGGCCACCTCGGCGGCGCCGCGCAGGGCGGCGTCGCGCGGGCTGAGGCCTCGCTCGAGGTAGCGGAAGCAGTTCTCCACCACCACGATCGCGTCGTCGACGATCATGCCCAGCACCAGGATGAAGGAGAACATGCTCAGCATGTTCATCGTGATGCCGATCACCCCCATCATGATGATGCCGCCGGTGACCGCCGCCGGGATGCCGAGCGCGGTCATCAAGGCCGCGCGCGCGTCCAGGAACAGCCACAGGATGATGAGCACCAGCGCCAGGCCGAACAGGCCCGACTGCAGCAAGGTGTTGAGGCGGTTCTTGACGTAGATCGAGAAGTCCGAGGAGACCCCCACCGAGAGGCCCGCCGGCAGCCCCGGCCGCTCGGCCTCGATCAGCGCCTCGACCGCGTCGACCATGTCGATGATGTCCCCGCGGTCGTCCTTGGTGACGTTCAGCGAGACGCTCTCGAAGCCGTTGTAGCGGCTGTGGGTCCGCGCCCGCTCGAAGTCCTGGCTGACCCGCGCCACGTCAGCCAGCCGCAGCAGGGTGCCGTCGGGCAGGGCGCGCACCGGCCGCCGGCCGAGCGCCTCGGGGTCGGTCTCCTCGCCGAGCACCCGCAGCCGCACCTCGCCGGCCTCGGTCTGCAGGGTGCCGCCGGGCAGGTCGCGCAGCTGCAGCCCGAGCGCGCCGCTGATCTCGGCCAGGGTCAGGCCGTAGCGCTCCAGCTGCTCCGGCTCGACCTCGACCCACAGCTCCGGCTCGCGCACGCCGAAGACCTGCACCGCCGCCACGTGCGGGATGCGCTTGAGCTGGTCCCGCAGGTCCTCCGCCACATCCCGCGTCGCCAGCTCGCCGAGGTTGCCGAACAGGTTCACGGTGATGACCGGGAACTCCACCCGCTGCTCGAACACCCGCACCTCCTCGGCGTCCTCCGGCCAGTCCTCGATGGCGTCGATCTCCATCCGCAGCTCGTCGAGGTACTGCTGCAGGTCGGTGCCGTCGCGCAGCTCCACCAGGACCCGGGCCCAGTCCTGTTGCGAGTAGCTGAGGATCTCGTAGGTGCCCTCGACGCTGTCCGCCGCCTCCTCGATCGGGATCGTGCACAGCCGCTCGACCTCCTCCGGCGAGGCGTTGGGGAAGGCCACCTGCACCTCGACGCCCTGGCGGGAGAAGTCGGGGAAGACCTCCCGCGGCAGGGTGCCGACGGTCATGCCGCCGACCACCAGGATGGCGAGGAAGACCAGGTTGGCCGCCACCGGGTTGAGCACGGCGAAGCGGATCAAGCTGCGCATCGCGGCTCAGTCCTCCAGCACCTTCAGGGGGCGGCCGTGCTCGAGCAGCTCGAGGTTGTCGACCACCAGGCGTTCGCCCTCGGCGAGCCCGCTCAGCACCGGCGACCAGGCCCGATCCTGCCCGTCCATCACCGCGCTCCCGAGCTGGACCGTGCGGGCCTCGGCGGCGCCGTCCGGGCCCAGCACGAAGGCGGTCTTGCGGCCTTCGGCGCTGCGGTACTCCATCGGCCGCAGCCACAGCGCGCGCCGCTCGCCGCGGGCCACCCGCAGCTCGGCGAAGGCGCCGACCGGGACCCGCAGCCCGGGGTTGGCGGCTTTAACCACCAAGCCGCGGGCGCGGGCGGCGGGGTCCGCGACCGGGTCGAGGCCGATCACCTCGCCCTCCAGGACGGCGGCCTGGCCGCGCTCGTCGAGCAGGGCCGGCAGCCGGACGTGGACCGCGGCGCCGGTGAGCAGGCCGTCGGCCTCCTCGGTGGCCAGCGGGGCGCGTAGCGTGAGCCGGCTGCGGTCGATCAGCACCGCCACCG
>CAZXTO010000246.1:0-5444 GCA_964643675.1 uncultured Planctomycetales bacterium | reverse complement strand
CCCGGGCGTTGAAGCGGGCGCGGCGCTCCGCCGCCCGCGCCTCCAGCTCGCGCTGGACGGTCTCACTCACCGGGCGTTCCTCCTCCAGGGGCGCGGACAGGCTCAAAATGATGAGGTCCGGCACCAAAAGGAGCGAGAAAAGCCCCAAGCGCCACACGCCGGTAGGCATAGGCGCATTCTAAGAATGCAGCGCGGAGGAATCCGCATAAACTGCCCCCGCCCCCCCAGACGACATGCGCAAGTTCCTCACCACCTCCTTCCTGCTCGTGTTGGTCGCCGGGTTGGCCTGGCTGGTCTTCCAGCAGCCGGACCCCGCCGCCCCCACCACCACCCCCACCGTCGAGGCTCCCACCGGCGGCACCGCCGCCGCCGCCGCGGCCGACCCCGGCCAACGCCAGGACCTGCGCGAGACCACCGCCGCGCCCGCCTTCGACAACCGCCAGCTCAAGGTCGGCAGCGGCCCGCACGGCCTCCACGGCGTGGTCGTCGACGAGTCCGGCGAGCCGGTCCCGAACGCCTGGGTGGCGGCCTACTCGGTCCCCTTCCCGCTGCTCGACTTCGAGTTCGAGATCTCGGAGATCTTCGACAAGCCGCTCGACTTCTCGCTCGAACCGCTGGCCTCGGCCTTCGCCGACGAGCAGGGCCGCTTCGAGCTGGCCGGCCTGCTCGGGCGCACCCTCTACCTCACCGGCCGCACCGAGCAGCGCCTGACCCCGCGCCGCCAGCGGGTCCTGCCGGCTGAGCTCAACGGCGAGCAGGGCGTCACCTTGCGCACCGTCGCCGGCGCCTCCATCCAAGGCCGGGTGGTCGACGCCGCCGGCAACGGCGTGGCCGGCGCCGAGGTCCTGGTCGGCCCCGGCATCAAGTACCTGGTCTCGGCCTTCCGCAACCGCAACTTCTTCCTCGAGCGGGTCTACACCGACGGCGCCGGCAACTACGCGGTCGAGGCGGTCCCGGCCGGCATCACGCTGACCGCCAACGCCTTCTCCAACGCGGTCGAGTCCGGGCTGCGGGAATTCGGCCCCCTGGCCCGCCAGAGCACCGCCAAGGTGGACGTCCGCCTCGGCGACACCGGCAGCCTGTCGGGCGTGGTCGAGGATCTCGAAGGCGAGCCGGTCGCCCGCGCCTCGGTGATCGCGGTGCCGCTGGACCTGCGCTACGCGATCCCCTTCCTGCGCGACATCCGCGCCTGGGTCGCCGTCGCCGACGGCAACGGCAAGTATCAATACCCGCGCCTGCCGCAGGCCCTGTTCCTGATGCTGGCCCAGGGCCAGGAGGGTCGCTCGGCGCCGATGATGGCGCGGGTCACCGGAGCAGGTTCCCTGGCGCCGCCGCTGCAGATCGACACCAAACTGAGCATCGAGGGCCGGGTCGTGAACGGCGCCGGCAAGCCGGTGGCCAACGCCCTGGTGAAGCTCCAGAGCATCCCGAGCGGGGCCGAGTCCGAGTCGCGCAGCGAGCGCCAGCTCATGAACACCCCCGGCGGCCTGTTCTTCGAAGCGGCGCGCGAGCTGCTGCCCGAGCTGCTGCCCGAGGCCACCACCGCCCGCACCGACGGCCGCAGCCGCTTCCGCATGCCGGCCTGGCGGCAGGCGCGCCTGCGGGTCTCCGCCGAGGGCTACACCGAGGCCGACTTCCGGCTGCGCCGCCTCGACGAGGACAAGAAGCCGGTGCTCCAGATCTGGAAGCCCGGCTCGATCGAAGGCCAGGTGGTGGACCAGCTCGAGGGCAAGCCGGTGCGCTTCTACCTGGTCCGCGGCGATCTCCGCAACGGACCGGCGAGCGCGCCGCAAGCCGTCGCGGGCGAGATGATCCTCGAACCGGGCGTGCTGGCGCCGGCCGAGCACGAGCACGGTGAGGAAGTCGCCCAGCCCTCCGGCCCCGACTGGTTGGCCGAGGACGAGCAGCTGATCGGCCAGGAGTCCTCGTGGCGCGCCCAGCTCGGCGGCACCACCCTGGTCGACTCCCCCGACGGTCGCTTCCGCATCGCCGACATCCCGCCGGGCACCTGGGACCTGACGATCCAGGCCGAGGGATTCGAGAATGGCCGCGCCAAGTCGGTGCAGGTCGAGGAGGGCGAGACCACCAAGGGGGTCCAGGTCCTGCTCGGCCGCGGCGCCACCATCACGGGCCGGGTGCTGACCGCCAGCACCTCGCAGCCGGTCCCGGGCGCCATCGTCACCGCCGGCCGCGGCGAGGAGTCCGGCTTCCTGGCCATGCTGCAGGGCCTCGGCGAGAGCGTCGCCATGGCCGAGACCGCCGAGGACGGCAGCTACACGGTCACCGGCGTGCCGGATGGCGCCGACCACGTCAACGTCGCCGCCGACGGCTTCGCCAACACCAGCCTCAAGATCCCCGCCATCGAGGCCGGCGAGCTGCGCGAACAGGTCGAGCTCCGGCTGCTCGACGGCGGCACGATCACCGGCTACGTGCTCGACCGCAACGACGTGCCGCTGCCGGGCCGCATGGTCGGCGCGATGAGCATCCAGGCGCGCGACTTCCAGCAGACCGCCACCGACGAGGAGGGGCGTTACCGCATGGAGAACATGCGGCCGGGCTCCTACTTCATGATGGCCGCCGACCTGGAGGACGAGTCGCTGTTCACCGGCGACTTCATGACCATGCTCGGGTCGAGCCGGATCACGACCACCTACGTCAAGGACGGCGAGACCACCGAGCTCGACATCATCGACCCCTCGGCCGGCGGATGCCGCCTCGAGGGCCAGCTGCTGTCGGACGGCGTGCCGGTGCCGGGCGCCAACCTGATGCTGTTCTCGGCCGAGGGCAGCGGCCTGCTCAACCTGAACCTGGGCTTCTCGACCTCGCGCACCAATGAGAACGGCGAGTTCCTGTTCAAGAGCCTGGCGCCGGGCGAGTACCGGGTCCAGGTCGAGAGCGAGGAGTGGCGCGGGGCGCTGCCGCTCGAGGTGTGGGAGGTGGCCGAGGACTACCAGGTCCTCGAGGTGCCGGTCTCCGGCGTGCGCGGCCGCGTGGTCTCGGGCCAGGACGGCTCGCCGGTGCCGAACGCCTCGGTGGTCCTGATCAGCGACGAGCCGGCCGGCGGCGGCCTGGGCGCGCTGTTCGGCGCCGGGGCCGCCGAGCGCAAGTGGGAGCAGGCCGATGAGAGCGGCGTGTTCCACTTCAAGGGGGTCACTCCCGGTCGCTACCACATCGAGGTGTCCTCGAGTTCGCCGTGGCGGCCCTCCGGCGAGGACGACCTGGAGATCCCGCTCGGCCGGGTCGAGACCGAGGGCTTCCGCCTGATGGACGGCGAGCTGAAGGAGATGGACCTGATCCAGCTCCCCGTGGCCGGATCGATCCGGGTAGTCGCCTCCCAAGCGGGAGGAGATGGCGAGCGGCGCCGCTGGTTCACCGCCACCGCGATCCTGGAAGGCGCCGAGGAACCCGAGGACAGCGGCTTCGGCGGCGGCCGCTTCGGTCGCGCCAACACCGCCTGGGGACAGGATGAGGCCACCATCAGCGGCCTCGAAGCCGGCGTCTACACGATCCGGGTCGGCGGCGACCAGTGGGTCGAGACCGAGGTCAGCGGCGTGGTGGTCCGGGCCGGAGAGGTCGCCGAGGCCCAGGTCCAGCTGTCGCGCGGCGTGCGCCTGCGGGTGCGGATCCTCGACTCCTCCAACAACCCGATCAGCCCCTCCGACATCGCCTTGGTCGACGCCACCGGCAAGCGGGTCAATGACGAGAGCGCCGGCATCGGCGCCGCCTTCGCGCGCATGTTCGGTGAGCCGGAGATCGACCTGGGCACCCACGCGCCGGGGCTCTACTCGGTCCGCTTCAGCCACCAGGGCATCGCCACCGAGCACGCGGTCACGCTGAGCGAGGGCAACGACGAGGTGGTCGAGATCCGGCTCTGAGCCGGCTCAGCGCCCAGCGCCCGCCTCGGCCGCCAGCTCGGACTCCACCACCATCGCCGCCCCGCCTCGGCGCGGGTCGGCGATCGCCTGCCAGCCGGCGCCGCGGCGGAAGATCGCGTTGACGTCGCCGATGCTGCTGCGTCGGCGGAGCGGCTGGCCGAGCTGATCCAGCCACAGCCGCGCCGGTCCGCGCAGGCGGCCCGGTTCGAGCTGCAGCTGCGGCGGCCGGTCCTGCCGGTGGAAGCGCGGCGCGGCCACCGCCCGGCGCGGGGGCATGCCGAAGCTGTAGCGGTTCAGCAGCACCTGCAACACCGTGCTGAGGATGGTCGGCCCGCCGGGCGAGCCGAGCACCGCGTCGACCCGGCCGTCGCGCTCGACGATCACCGGGCTCATCGAGGACAGCGGGCGGCGGCCGGGATGGACCGCGTTGTAGGCGCCCTGGACCAGGCCGAATTGATTGGCGCGGCCGGGGGCGGCGGCGAAGTCGTCCATCTCGTTGTTCAACAGGAAGCCGCCCGGGGCCATCACCTTGGCCCCGTAGGCGCCGTTGAGGGTGGTGGTGACCGAGCAGGCGCCGCCTTCGGCGTCGACCACCGAGTAGTGGGTGGTCTGCTCGCTCTCGCGCCAGTCGGGGCCGGCCAAAGCGGCTGGCCGGGTCACCCGGCTCGGCGACAAGGCGCCGAAGCGGCGCGCCAGGTACTCCGGCGCGGTCAATGCCGCCGGGTCGAAGTCGAAGCCGGCCGGGTCGCCCAGCCAGCGGTTGCGGTCGGCGAAGGCGCGCGCGGTGGCCTCGCCGATCAGCTGCACGCTGCGACCGTCCTGCCAGCCCCAGCCGCGCAAGGGGAAGCGCTCCAGGGCGCCGAGAGTCTGGGCCAGGAAGACCCCACCGCTCGACGGCGCGGTCGGGGCGTGCACCACCAGGCCTTGCCACTCGATGCGCTGCACCGGTCGTAGCTGCGCCGTGTAGGCGCGGAAGTCCTCGGCGGCGAAGATGCCGCCCCGCTCCGCGCTGGCCGCCAGCAGGGCCTCGACCACCGGGCCGTCGCGAAAGGCGTCGGCGCCGCGCTCGGCGATCGCGCGCAGGGTCTCAGCCAGCTCCGGCTGTTGGAGCAGCGCTCCCGGCGGCAGGGGCGAGCCGTCGGCGCGGTAGAAGCGCTGCGCCGCCAGCGGGTCCTCGCGCAAGGCGGCGGCCGAGCGGCCGAGGGCTTCGGACTCGCGCGGCGAGATCGGGAAGCCGTCGTCCGCCAGCCGGATCGCCGGCTCGAGCAGCCGCGCCCAGGGCAGCCGGCCCCAGCGGCGATGGGCCTCGGCCATGCCGGGCACGCTGCCCGGTACGCCCGCCGCCAGCCAGCCGCGGGTGGAGGCCCCGCGCACCGGTTGCCCCTGGGGGTCGAGGTACATGTCGGCGGTGGCCGCGGCCGGCGCCACCTCGCGGAAGTCGAGGAAGGCGGTCTCCCCCGCCGGCGAGCGGTACAGCAGGAAGCCGCCGCCGCCCAGGTTGCCGGCGATCGGGTAGCTGACCGCCAGGGCGAAGCTGGTGGCGACCGCGGCGTCGACCGCGTTGCCGCC